>JAFLJV010000077.1 GCA_022712845.1 Sulfurimonas sp.
TTATCTATAGCATTTGAAGTTACCTGCGCTAAATAACTACCAAACTTTTTAGCAAACTCTGATGATGGGATAAGTTCATTTGCTGTGTAAGTGACCATAATTCAATCTCCTGATATTTTCCGTAATATTATACGTATATTATAGCGTAATATTTTAAAAGCGAAACTAAATATAAATTATTTTACTATTTGTTTTTTTTAGTTGGGGTTTTATTTTCTTTAAAACTGTGAAGAACATTAATATACAGTACAATATGTAAAATAGATTTTTAGAGATGGTGAATGTTATGGATAAAGATGGATTTCAATTTGATTTAGTTACTCAAAGATTTATAAAGAATCGATGGGAAACAGATATTGGTAAAAAAGTATTACAAAATATTATTGATGGAATAAAAGATTCTATTGAGATAAGAGCTATACTGGATGATTATGTTCTTATTCATGAAGAAAATATTGACCCATATGGACACCCTATCTATCCAATAGATGCTATTAAAGGAGATAGTTTTTGGGTTTTAACACAAGATGATTTGAGAGGAGCCAATTTTTATAGTGAAGATTTTTCTAATAAATCGTCTCTTAGAAAAAAAGCTCTAAGCTATTGTAAATTTTATAACTGTAATCTTGAAAAAGCAAATCTAGATAGAGCAGACTTATCATTCGCACAATTTAATAAGTGTAATTTAAATAATACTTACCTTTCTAATGCAGGTGGTTACAATATTAAAATGATTAATTGTACGATTACTGGTGCACTTATGCAACATAGCGGATTTATTGATTGTGATTTTTCTGGTTCAGATTTGACTAATGCTTTTTTTGAAGATTCTCTATTTGAGAATTTAAAAGTTAACTACTTAACTAAATTCGACGTATGTTTAAGAACTACATGGGAACATAGGAATATTCCAAATAAGCAAATTCCTGATTTATTGAGGTCTATTAGAATAGGATACGAAAAGGCTGAGTTATGGACTGATGCAGATATATTCTTATTCGAAGAACGAAAAGCAGTTCGTAAATTTATTATTTGGGGAAAAATTAAAGAAAAAAAATCAATAAAAAGCTTATATGTATGGCTTCTTAGTTACATGAATGGATTATTTTCAGGATATTCAACCAAACCTATAAGAATAATCTTTGGTGGTGTTGTTATATCTTTGATATTTGCAATTATTTATTCACTGGAAGGTTCATTATCAAATAATAAAACTTTATTTAACATTATTTCGGAATCTATATATTTTTCATTTACAACATTCGCTACTTTAGGATATGGAGACATTTCTTTTAGCGAGGCTCACCCATATATGAGAATATTAAGTACATTAGAAGCATGGTCTGGAGCAATTGTTATTTCTTTATTTGTAGCAGTATTTGCAAGAAAAGTATTTAGATAAATTTAATAATCAGTTGTCGTAATAACTCTTACCTCGAAAACCTCTTCAAAGCACTCTTTTTAAAATACAACTCCGACATCTCTTTATCATACTCAACATCCTCTAAAACTATCTCGGTATATCTACCTTTTTTATCACTAGATTCCACTCTCCAGTAAGTTGGAAGATAGTATTTGCCAAATTTTTTCACTTTGTCATATATAAAGTACCTGACCTCAACTCCATCTTCATCGTAAAATATATCTTTTTGTGAGGTGTATGTTGTGGTATCTATATTTGTTATAATTTTCCCCCAAACAACAGCGGCATCCTCTTTTGGGATAAGTTCTATTGTAACTACACTGCCATCTTTATTTATGATTTTAGGGTTATAGTCCTCCACTATGGAGCTTTGTTTTACCATGTCATCGTTGGTTATATCACTTCCCATCCATTTTTGAAGCATCATGGATGGTGGGATTTTTATGATTCGCTCTATTTTTGGAACATACTGCCACATTTGGTTATCAAGACTTAAAAAAGTTATACCTTTGTCTCTTGAGGGATAGATGATTTTTACAAAACTTTTTTTTGTACCTTGTGAGTAGCTTTGCATCTTCATGGTTCTTGTATGGTTTTTTGAGACAACCTTCATGCTTATTTGCATATAGATATTTTTACCACGCATATTTTCATCTAGTTTTTTAATTATCTCTTGAGCTTCATTTGACAAAAGAAGAGCTTGTATCATAAGTATTAACCCAATAATCTTAATCATAAATCTCTCCTTTTTTCTTTGTTAAAACAGCAACTCTTCTTCAGCTTCTGCTTTTGTTTTAGTACGAGGTGGTTTTGATGTTTCACTAAAGTACTCTTTTTTACCTTTAGTTTCTACAACTATAATCCCCTTAGGAGCTATAAATTTTCTTTGTATTTGAGGGTAAAGTTTTAGTACTTTTTTATAGTACATTGAAAATGCAGGTCCTGCAACTTTTCCACCTGTTTCACGTTTGTGCATAGGTGTATTATCATCATTTCCAAACCAAACTATAGTCTGCATAGTTGGAGAATAACCTGCGAACCAACCATCAACATTGTTGTTTGTAGTTCCTGTTTTTCCTGCTAACTCTATCCCTCTTGCTCTTGCTCGTCTTCCTGTTCCTCTTTTTACAACATCTCTTAAAATAGTTGTCATGATATATGCTTGTGTTTTTTGGGTAATAAACTTAGAGATATGAAGTTTTTCATAAAGTACATTTGATTTTTTTTCAATATATCTTATCAACTGTGGCTTAACCTGAGTTCCACCATTAGAAAAAGAGGTATAGTATTCTGATAATTGCAACGGAGACAACGATATAGTTCCAAGTGATATAGATAAGTCTGGAGGAAGATTTTTTATACCAAATTTTTTAAATTCTCGAAGAAGTTCTCTTAAGCCAATATCATTTACAAGGTTTATAGTAGCAAGGTTTCTTGAGTGAACAAGTGCTTCTCTTAAACTGATAAGACCTTTATAATTTTTTTCATAATTTTTAGGCTGCCATTTTAACTCTTCACCATTTTTTGTGTACTTATATGTTCTAGCGATATCAACAAGTTCAGTCGCTCCTGAATACCCTAAATCTATAGCAACTTGATATATAAAAGGTTTAAATGCAGATCCAGGTTGACGACGACCTTGTGTAGCACGGTTGTATGAACTTTTTTTGTAATCAACACTTCCAACAAGAGCTAATATATCCCCTGATTTAGAATCTATTGAAATAATTGCTCCATTTAATAAACTCAAATTCATATCTGAACTCACTTGCCAGTCTGGATTCATTCCTAATTTTTTCTCATCATATTCTCTATAGCCTTCATATCTTTTAAGTGCCATATCATAAGCTTTTTTAAGTGATGTTTTAGCAGCATCTTGTAATCTCATATCAATAGTAGTGTATATCTCATAACCACCTGTTTTTATATCCCGCATACCTAAGCTTTTTGATCTTCTAACCACTTCATCAACTACAAACGGAGCAAGATTTTGTGTTAGTGTATCATCAAAAACATTTGGTCTCTCAGCTAAAGCTTCATTATATGTTTTATCATCTATCCAACCTAATACATGCATTCTTTTTATCACACGATTTGCTCTTCCTATTGATATTTCATAGTTTTTTGTTGGAGCATAAGAACTTGGTGCTTTTGGTAGCCCAACAAGTATCGCCATCTCTTTTAGAGTTAAATCATTTAAACTTTTATGAAAATAACCATCCGCTGCTGTTTTAATCCCATAATATCCATGTCCAAATTATATCTCATTTAGATATCTCTCTAAAATTTCTTCTTTTGATAAATTATTTTCTAATTTAAGAGCATAAATTATTTCTTTAATTTTTCTAGATATTTTTTTCTCTCTAGTAAGTAATTTATTTTTTACTAGTTGTTGAGTTATCGTACTTGCTCCCTCAACCATTTTTCTAGCTTTTACATCTTTTATAATAGCTCTAAAAATTGCATCTATATTTATACCAGGATGTTCAAAAAATGTTGTATCTTCTATAGCTAAAAGTGCTTCTATTATTTTTGGAGGTATCTCATCAAAAGTAGCATAGTATCTATGCCTAGTATCAAATAGATTTGCAATTTTATCCCCATTTTTATCATATATTCTTGTTGTAGTTGGAGGATTGTAGTTAACTAATGATGAAACATCATAACTTTCTCCTACAAGAAAATATCCCAAAACTAAGATTGGTGATAAAAAACCAAGTATTAAAAGTGAAAAAAATATCTGTTTAAATTTTTTCATTCTCTAAATTTCCTATTTGCAAAATTTGCATCTATTAATGTTTTTGTATATTCACTATTAGGATTTTGTAACACATCCTTCATATTTCCATATTCTACCACTTTACCATCTTTTATAACACAAATATTTTCACATAAATTTTTAGCTGATGACATATCATGTGTAACAAAAAGAATTTTAAATCCAAGTTCTACCTGAAGAGATTTTAAAAGCTCTAGTATTATAACTCTATTTTTGGGATCTAATGCTGTTGTTGGTTCATCAAGCAAAAGAAGTTTAGGTTTTGAACTTAATGCCATTGCAATTACAATACGCTGAAGTTGCCCGCCAGAGAGTTCTGGAGGAAATCTATCTAAAAGTTCACTATCTAAATCAACTTGTTCAAATAATTCTTTAACTTTATCATCTTGGATAAAAAATTGTTTTTTAACTTTTGTAAGTGGGGATAATGCTGTAAATGGGTTTTGCGGTACAAATGCCACAGTATCTCCAGCTTTTAACTCAAAATCACTATCACAACTTAACTCAAGCTCCATATTTGAAGGCAGCATACCAAGTAATGCTTTAAGAGTTAAACTCTTTCCACTTCCACTTTGACCTACTAGTGCTAAAGAAGATGAGATATTAAAGTTTATATCTACCAATACTTTTTTATCAAGTGTAATTTTGAGTTTAGGGATTTTCATCTGTTTATTTTAACCAAATTTTTACAAAGAGCTGTTAAACTCTCTTTACTCTCACCAACTCTTGCAATAAGTCTAATTATGGCTTTATTCACTGTAGGCTGTCTAATTCCACCAACACTGTAACCTAAACTTTTTAGCTCATTTCTAATTTTTATAACTTTTTCATTGTCATCTATAACTACAGGGATGATTAAACCATCCACTTTTATATCTAGTTCATCATAAACTATTTTTTGTCTTTGTTTTATCTCACTTTTAATAAGTTCACAGTTTTTTAACATATACTTTAGTCCGTTATGAGCTAAGAGCGTATCATAAAGTGAAAGTGAGGTAGCATAAACTATAGGTTTACCACGATTTACTAAGTACTCAATTATATGTGAAGATGCTAAGATAAAAGCTCCAAAACTTCCATAAGCTTTTCCTAGAGTTCCCATTTTTATATAGTTTTGTTTAATATTAACATCATAATAATCAAACACACCCATCAGTTTATCCCCAACAACTCCACTACTATGTGCTTCATCCACAATTAAAAGTGCATCAAATTTATCTGCAATTTCAAATATATCTCTATGAACTAAATCTCCATCCATTGAGTAAATTCCCTCAACTGCAATAATTTTTCTTTTTGCAGTTGATTTTTTTAGTAAATCTCTTAACTCATTCATATCATTATGTTTAAAGAACTCTACGCTCACATGATTTAGATTTGTTGCTAACACTCCTGAAGCGTGATATTTTTCATCCATAAAAAGAGTATCGCCCTTTCTTACAAGTGATTCGATTAAAGCGATATTTGCATTAAATCCACTACCTAAAATCACACCATCTTCAAAATTATTAGCCTCACAAAGTGCCACTTCAAAATCACGATGAATTTGATGATAACCATTTACAAGTAGTGATGCTTTAGAGCTATTTATAGATAAGTTTGAGAGAGTTTTGCATGTAGAGTTATGAAGCTCTTTATTGTGAGCTAAACCTAAGTAATCATTTGATGCAAAATCTAAACTAGACTCATCATATAACTCCCTGCTTCTATATCTGTTTGATTTTTTAAGAGCTTTTAGTTCATTTTCATAATACATTACTAAATAAACCTCTTTAGTACTTGAGTATTAAGTCCCATTGCAGTACTTTCATAGCCTCTCACTTCTTTGATATATGGCTTACAAAAACCCTCAACCATACAAGCACCAGCTTTTCCTCTCCACTCATCACTTTCTAAAAAATTCTCTAAATCCTCTAAGTCAAAGTTATCAAAAATATAATCAGTAGAAGATATATCTATAAGTTTTAAATCTTTACTTTGGTAAATCATACATGTAATTATGCTAGTTACACTTCCACTTTGCATCATCAAAATATCTCTAGCTTCATCAATGGATTCTGCTTTTCTAAGAATTTCATCTTGAGATGTTACAACAGTATCTGCAACTAAAAGTGGGTAGTCTTCACATCCAAAAGCTTGTAAATTTGTTTCATATTTTCCAAGTGTTGCTTGATAAACAAAATTTTTAGCAGATGTGGCAATTATGGAGTCTTCATCAAAATCTTTAACCTCTTGAATAAACTCAATGTTAGCCTCACTTAAAAGCTTTGAGCGAGTTTGTGATGAAGAAGCTAATCTAATCATCACTGATTTAACTAAGAGACTCTGTAATAAATTTTAATGCTTGCTCTTTTGCCTCTGGTAATTTTGTTTTATCTTTACCACCAGCTTGTGCAAAATCAGGACGACCGCCACCGCCACCACCAAGGATTGGAGCAATTTTTTTAATCCAATCACCAGCTTTTGCATTAGCATTTTTTACACCAGCAGCTATTAGAACCTTGTCACCTTTTACTTGAAAAAGCATTGCGCATAGTTTCTCATTCTGATTTTTAAGCTCGTCAATTTTTTCTTTTATATCACCGCTAGTTAGCTCTTCAACAACAACCGAAATACCATTGATTTCATTTACCACTATCTCAACTTTAGCAGAGTTTTGAACCTCTATAAGTTCTGCTTTTAGCTCTTTGATATTTGATTTCATTCTAGAAAGACCAGCCATAATATCAAGATTTTTAACCTCAGCTTGAACCTGTTTAATCATCACTCTTTGCTCAGTAAAATGTTTATATGCCCCATTTCCACAAACTGCTTCTATACGACGAACACCAGCACTTACCCCACTCTCTTTAGTGATGATAAACGAGCCAATCTGTGCAGAATTATCAACATGTATTCCAGCACAAAATTCAACTGAGGCATCATCAAAGCTAACTACTCGAACTTCATCTCCATATTTTTCACCAAACTGAGCTTTTGCACCAGACTTTTTAGCATCATCTATTTTCATCACTTGTGTTTTAGCAGATATTGCTCTTAAAATATCATTGTTAACTCTAGTTTCTATCTCAACTAACTCTTGGTGACTTAAAGCTTTTGGATGGAAAAAATCAAACCTAAGTTTATCAACATCAACAAGTGAGCCAGCTTGAGAAATATGCTCTCCTAAAACATCAAATAAAATTGCGTGAAGAAGATGAGTTGCTGAGTGATGTTTGGTTATTTCACTTCTTGAAATACTTACTTTAGAATCTACAGTATCTCCAATCTTAAGCTCACTTACCACAGAAATTTGTGAGAGATTAAGTCCAAAAAACTTTCTTGTATCCTCTACTTTTGCAAAATCTTTAAGCTCCCCAATATCTCCAACTTGTCCACCAGATTCTGCGTAAAAAGGTGTGCTATCTAAAAGAATCCACCCTTTTTCACCCTCTTTTAAAACATCTGAATGTTTATAGTTTTCATCTAAAAGAGCTAAAACTTCACCTGAGTGCTCTGTAAATTCATAACCTATAAAACTGTTCTCACCAAATTTTTCTAAAAGCTCTTTAAAATCTCCATGAGTATCACTATCTCCACTACCTTTCCAAGCAGCTTTTGCACGAGTTCTTTGCTCTAACATCAACTCATCAAATTTTTTAGAATCTAATTTTAAATCATGACTTTTAAGCATATCCTCTGTTAAATCTAATGGAAAACCAAAAGTATCATAAAGTTTAAAAGCTACTTCACCACTAAACACCTCTTTAGTATCTTTTAACTCCTCTTCAAAAAGAGCAATTCCAGATTCAATAGTCTTAAAAAATCTTGTCTCTTCTAATTGTACTTGCTCTTTTATTGCTGTTGCTTTTATAGATAAATAATCATATTCATCTCCCATAATTTCTACAACATCATCAATAAGTTTATACATAAATGCTTCTCTAAAACCTAAAAGGTATCCATGTCTTACTGCACGACGAAGAATACGACGAAGCACATAACCACGCCCCTCATTTGAGAAGTTAATACCTTGAGCTAAAAGAAATAGTGTAGTTCTTATATGATCAGCTATAACACGGTAAGAAGCTCCACTCTTATACTCATACTCTTTACCTATAAGCTCTTGTATATGTAAGATAATTGGCATAAAAAGTGATGAATCATAATTACTTTTTTTACCCTCTTTAATAGCAACAACTCGCTCAAGACCCATCCCCGTATCTATTGAAGGTTTTGGAAGTGGAGTCATTTTGCCATCAGCTGATTTTTCATACTGCATAAATACAAGATTCCAAATCTCTAAAAATCTATCACCTTCACCACCAAGATAATCCTCTTTGGAACTAAAATTTTCTTCACCTTGATCATAAAAAATTTCACTACAAGGTCCACATGCACCTGTATCACCCATTGACCAAAAGTTATCAGCATCTCCAAGTTTAAGAATTCTATCTTTACCTAAATATTTTTGCCATAAAATCTCGGCTTCATCATCACTATCATGAATAGTTACCCAAAGTTTATCAACTGGCAGTTCAATAACTTTAGTTAAAAACTCCCAAGCATAAGCGATAGCTTCTTCTTTAAAGTAATCCCCAAAACTAAAATTACCAAGCATCTCAAAAAATGTATGATGACGGCTCGTATGTCCAACATTCTCTAAATCATTATGTTTTCCACCAGCTCTTATGCATGTTTGGCATGAAGTAGCACGAGGATTTTTCGGAGTTGGAATTTCACCTGTAAAAATTGATTTAAAAGGTACCATTCCAGCATTGTTAAATAGTAGTGTTGCATCATCAGGAACAAGTGGTGAGCTCCCTACCCTATCATGCTTTTTTGACTCAAAAAATTTTAAAAATTCTTCTCTAATATTCATAACTATCTTTCTTAATAAAATTACGCGATTATATCTAAAATGGGATTAAAAAAATTTAAATTATAGCTATGATTATCATGAGTATCACTTTTAAGAAATAAATTTGATATTTGTTGATATAATGCCCACTTATACTACTGTGATTCATTAATCATCTTAATATATAATACATATTCTCAATATAAATGGAGTTATTCTTATGAAAAAAATACTAATTATCCTTTTCTTACTTATAGGAACTACAGCTTTTGCTGGAGAAAAAGTAAACATGAATAAACAAGTTTTTTCAGCACTAAAAGCAAAAGCCGCTAAAGGCGACAAAAATAGTCAGTTTGCTCTTGGTGGTATGTATTATCAAGGAAT
>JAFLJV010000078.1 GCA_022712845.1 Sulfurimonas sp.
TATCTAAAAATCCTCGATCAACTGTTGGAACTATTACAGAGATATATGATTATTTTAGACTTTTATATGCTCGTGTTGGTATTCAGCATTGTCATAATTGCAAAAAAATTATTTCACAAATGTCCGCAAGTGATATTATAAATGAGGTGCATAAACTACCTCAAAATGCAAAACTTGTTCTAATGGCTCCATTAGTGCGTGAGAAAAAAGGTTCTTATGTAGATATGTTAGAGTCACTTGTTCATAAAGGTTATGTAAGAGCTATGATAGATGGTGTGATGGTTAGGCTTGATGATGAGATAGAGCTAAGTAAAACTAAAAAACATACTATAAAAGTTGTAATTGATAGAGTAGTTGTAAAGCCTGAAAATAAAGAGAGAATAGCAGCAGATGTTGAGAAGGCTTTAAAAGAGAGTTATGGTGAGTTAGAGATTGATATACTAAATCATAAAGAACTTGATTTAAAAACATCTCATATTCACTATAGTGAGCATAATGCTTGTTTTGACTGTAAGATAAGCTTTGAGCCACTTGAACCACTATCTTTCTCCTTTAACTCACCTAAGGGTGCTTGTAGTGAATGTGATGGTTTAGGACTTCGTTATGCACTTGATCAAGATAAGATAATAGATATAGACTTATCTGTAGAAAAAGGTGCTGTTAAAATAGTATATGGCTTTAATAAAGGTTACTACTTTACATTTTTAAAAGGGCTGTGTGCCCATAATGATATAGATATAACTATCCCTTACTCAGAACTTCCAGAGCATCAGAAAAAAGCGATTTTACATGGTGGGATAGAGGAAATTGAATTTCTTTGGAAAAACCATAAAGTTAAAAGAATCTGGCCAGGAATCATTAAAATAGCATACGATATGTTTAAAGATGAAAAAGAGTTAGCTGATTACATGAGTGAAAAAGTTTGTAATATTTGTGATGCTCATAGATTAAAAAGAGAGTCACTTGCTGTTAGAGTAGGTCAAAAAGGTATTGCGGAGCTTTTAGATATGCCAATAGAAAAAATTTATGAGTGGTTTAAAAATGAAGATCATTTTTCATACTTTGATACGCAAAATAGCCTGATAGCAGCACCAATTTTAAATGAGATTAGAGAGAGATTATACTTTTTATATGATGTTGGACTTGGTTATATAACTCTTGGGCGAGATGCTAGAAGTATTAGTGGTGGAGAGGCTCAGCGTATCCGTATAGCCTCTCAAATAGGTAGTGGTTTAACTGGTGTTATGTATGTTTTAGATGAGCCAAGCATTGGGCTTCATGAGAGAGATACTCAAAAACTTATAAGGACTCTAAGAAGCCTACAAGAAAAAGGCAATACTGTTATAGTGGTTGAACATGATAAAAAGACTATAGAGAGTGCCGATTTTATCGTAGATATAGGGAGTGGAGCTGGAAAGTATGGTGGTGAAGTTGTTTTTTCTGGAACGCTTGATAAACTAAAAAAAGCTAAAACACTTACTGCTGATTATCTCTATGGACGAAAGCAGATAGAGTATTTTTATAGACGAGAACAAGATAAATATATAGAGATAAAAAATGTTAGTATCAATAACATCAAAAAATTAAATGTAAAAATACCTCTAAATAATTTTGTTTGTATAACTGGAGTAAGTGGAAGTGGGAAAAGCTCACTAATGCTTCAAACTCTGCTTCCAACAGCCAGAGAACTACTTAATCACGCAAGAAAAGTAAACAAAGTAGCGGGTGTTGAGATTACTGGACTAGAACATGTTGATAAAGTAATCTATCTAGATCAAAGCCCAATAGGAAGAACACCAAGAAGTAATCCTGCAACATATACTGGTGTGATGGATGAGATTAGAAACCTGTTTGAGCAAACAAAAGAGGCTCAAATAAGGGGTTATACATCTTCAAGATTTAGCTTTAATGTTAAAGGTGGTAGATGTGAGAAGTGTCAAGGAGAAGGTCAAAACAAAGTGGAGATGCACTTTTTACCAGATATCATGGTTAAGTGTGATTCATGTAAAGGTCAAAGATACAACAACCAAACATTAGAAGTTTGTTATAAAGGTAAAAGTATCTCTGATGTTCTAAATATGAGTGTTGAAGAGGCGTTTAAGTTTTTTGAGCCAATCCCTAAAATAAACCTAAAAATGAAAACACTTGTTGATGTTGGACTTGGTTATATAACTCTTGGTCAAAATGCAGTAACACTCTCAGGTGGTGAAGCTCAAAGAATCAAGCTAAGTAAAGAGTTAAGCCGTAAAGATACAGGAAAAACTCTATATATACTTGATGAACCAACAACAGGACTTCACTTTGCAGATGTTGATAGACTTACAAGTGTACTTCATAAGTTTGTAGAGCTTGGAAATAGTGTTTTAATAATCGAGCATAACTTAGATATGATAAAAAATGCTGATTATGTGATAGATATGGGACCAGAAGGTGGAGCTGGTGGTGGACTTATCATCGCTGAAGGCTCACCTGAAAAATTAGCAAGTGAGTATGAAAAAACAGGTTCTTATACTGGTGAGTATTTGAAAAAAGAATTAAGTTTTCATAATATTGAATAGCATATGATATAATCTTATTAAATTTAATTTAGAGGTTTTTATTATGAATTTAACATATAATATACTTATTGTAGATGATGTAGGTGACAATATTAAAGTTGCAATAAATATTTTAAAAGAGAATAATTACAATTTTTCTTATGCAATGAATGGAAAGCAAGCACTTGAAATTGTAAAAACAAAATCTTTTGATCTTATACTATTAGATGTAATGATGCCTGAATTAAGTGGTTTTGAAGTTATGAAAATATTAAAAAAAGATTCAATAGTTATGGATATACCAGTTATATTTTTAACTGCAAAAGCAGATATTGATTCTATAACGAAAGGCTTTGAACTTGGTGCAGTTGATTATATTTCTAAACCTTTTCATTCTGCGGAGTTAATATCTAGAGTATCTACACATCTTGAGTTGCATCAAAGTAAAAAAATACTTAAAAAGAATAATTTGGATTTAAATATTAAAATCAAACAACATGAAAAAAGATTATTAACTGAACTTGAATCTAGCCAAAAAGAGATTATTTATGTTTTAACAGAATTAATGGAATCAACTTCTGATGAAACAGGTAAGCATATTAAAAGAGTTGCAAACATTGCAAAATTACTAGCAGATCTTCATGAATCCTTGAATGAAGAAGATGCATATATAGTGTATTGTGCAGCACCAATGCATGATATAGGAAAAGTAACTATATCTCAAGATATTTTAAATAAACCAGGTAGATTAACAGAAGAAGAGTTTTTAGCTATGCAGATGCATACAGTAAATGCACATAAATTTCTTGGCAAATCAAAAAGAAGAATAGTTAAAGCGGCTGATATTATTGCATTACAACATCATGAGAAATGGAATGGAAAAGGGTACCCTCATGGTTTAAAAGAGGAAGATATTCATATATATGGAAGAATAGTCGCTTTAGCAGATGTTTTAGACGCTTTAACTCATAAAAGAGTATATAAAGAGTCTTGGTCATTTGAAAAAGCAACTAAATATATTGTTGAACATAAAGGTACACAATTTGACCCTTACCTTGTTGAACTTTTTGAAAACCATCTAGATAATTTTAAAGAAATTATAGAAGAATAAAATTGAATTTATTAAAATATATAGCACTATCTTTTTCTTTAGTAACTTTGTTATTTTCTTCTGAGCCAAATTTTACAAAAAATGAACTTCAGTGGATAAAAGAGAATCCTACAGTTAACTTTGGCGCCGACTATAAATGGCCTCCATTTGATTTTTCAGATTCTAAAGGTAATCATACAGGATTAGCCTCTGAGTATATAAAATTTATTTCTAAAAAGAGTGGTTTGAAAATCAATGTTCAAACTGGTATATGGTCTGATATTTTAAATGGTATGAAAGCCAAAAAATATGATGGTCTTACTTGTGCAGTTGAAACAGATGAGAGAAAAAAATATCTGAAGTTTACAATACCTTACCTTACTGTGCCAATGGTAATAATAACTACTAATAAAAATAGTGATATCAAAAATATTGATGAGTTAAAAGGTAGAAAAGTAGCAATAAATAAAGGCTCATATATACATGAATGGTTAGAAACTAAACACCCTAAAATCAATTTACATCTTACAACTTCAAACGAGGCCTCTCTAGAAGCTGTTTCTATGGGTATAGCTGATGCTTATGTTGGAAATCAA
>JAFLJV010000265.1 GCA_022712845.1 Sulfurimonas sp.
ATGTATCAAAAATAGATAAATTATCAAATGATTCAAAAGAGAGTATAAAAGTTATAAAAAACAGTGTTGAAGAGTTAGCTTCAATTATTTAATTTTTATTTAGGTAAAGTGAGAGGAAGTTTTTTATATATCCATTCACTAAAATTATCTTTATATACTTTTATATTATTAAATCCATAATTTTTATATAAAATATACCAAGTTACACTAGCATTAAAAACTGAATCATCATATATAATTAGCTCTGTATCTTTTTTTAAATTATATCTTGATATAAGGCTTTGCTCAATTTTTTTATAATTTAATGTAGAGTCATTAAAAAAATTATCTTTAAAATAATAATTATTTGCATTTATAATATAACCTGATTTATCATAAAATTTTGAATTTTTTCTAGAATCAATTATTTGTGAAGTATAAAGATTTTTTTTAAGATAGTCTGTTGAGATTAAAATATTTTTATTTTTATTTATCTTAAAAGTACCTTTTTTTTTAGGATAAGATTTATCTGAAGAAACTAAAAAACTATATTCAAAAATCCACGCCATATATCCACCATCAAGAATAGAGATGTTTTCAAACCCATATTCTGCAAATAACAATGCTACATAAGAAGAGTTTTGATACTCAGATTCTTTATCTTTTGAATAAATAACTACTCTTGAATTTTGATTTATACCAATATTCTTCATTTGTGATTGAACAGCTTTACTTATTTTAAATTTTTCTTCAGAATGACCTCTATCGGTAAAATTATTTATATCAAGATGAATAGCACCAGTAATGTGACTTTTTTTATATGAGGAGTATGAGCTAACATCTAAAATAATTAAGTTATTGTTATTTAGTGATGTATGGAGTTTTTTTGGAGATATAAAAGCATCATATGCAAAAGCATTAAAAGTTAAATAAATTAGTAATAATATATATTTCATATAAAAGTTTAAAATGTTTGAGTATTTCTAAATTCTGATATTTCAGTTTCAACCATCTCATTAATCATAATTGTAAATAACTCAGATATCATATTTGGAGACACATCAGCTTGGATTGCAGCATGGCGAACTTTTTGTAAGATATACTCTATTCTATCCTGGGCTTTTACTTCTTCAACACTATCTTTAAATGAAGCAGCTTGGCGAATAAAATGGCTTCTTTTAGAGATAAGATTTACAAGTTTATCATCAAGTTTATCAATCTCTACTCTTACTTCTTCTAATGAATTACATTTTGTGATATCTGACATATTGTTTCTCCATTTCTTTAGTATATGTTAGCTAAAAAGAGATAATAGCTATGTTAGTAAAGTTATTTATGGTCTTTTACTTAAGATATACTAAACTGTTTTTTATAAGATTCCTCAAAAGATAAAGTTCTATCTTTTGAATCTATTATATCACCTATCTCTATCTCTATAGTACGTCTTATCTTTGAATTATTTATAGCTTCTTTAAGTACATCATTAGCTTTAGAACGAATATAAACAGGCAAAATAGGAAGTTTATTTTTAAGAGCAATAATTTTAGCTCCCTCTTTAAATTCAGCTATTGGGAAGTCTGTTTTATTTCTCGTTCCTTCTGGGAAAATATAGATAGAGTTTCCATCTTTTACACAAGTTCTTATATCTTTAAAGAAACTACTTATTTGAGAAGCTTCACGGTCTAAGAGAATAGTTCCTCCATTTCTTGCAAAGAGACCAAAGAATAGAGAGTTATAAAGTTCTTTTTTTGCTATCCAGTATCCAAAGAGTTTAGTTTTTTTAGTAGCTATTTCAACAATCAATGGATCAATAATAGTTCTATGGTTTGACGCCAAAAGATATTGACCATTAGATGGAAGTTTATTCTGGTTTATAACTTTAATTTTAATATTTAGCTTATGGAGTAGTTTAGTTGCATACTCGATTCTATATCTTTTTTTATTATGAGATGATTTACTGATTTTAAGTTTAAAGCCGTAGTAATTAGTAAGTATTATGGAATATATCGCCATTTTAATCTGATTTAGTGTCAATGTATTCTTTCTAGTTAGCTTTAATAAGTTTTTTTGCTTCTTTTGGAAGATGTGCAAAAGGGATATTTCTCATTCCAATTTTTTCATTATCCTCAAACGCCATAACATCTAAACTCATTTGAGTAGGAAAGAATCGTATAGCTTTGTATAGTGTTCCCTCTATCTCAAAAGATATTTTTTTATCACTAAGTTCTACACTCTTTTTTTTCTTAGCCATTTATATATATCCCTGTATCTTTTACTGTTATTTTGCTAGAATCTTGTAGTGAGGTAAGTGAGCGTTTAAAATCTTTTTTACTCAAACCAAATACATCTTTTATAAGCTCGGCGTCACTTTTATAGTTATAAGGCATAGAGCCACCATTTTCTTTTAAAAGTTCTAACACTTTATCTGCAGAGCCACCACTCTTTTTTGAACCAGCTTTACGAAGTGAGAGATCAATATTTCCATCTTTTCTTATAGTTTTAATAAATGCTTTTTTTTCATCACCAATATTTATATTTTCAAATATTTCATTATGATAAATTAAACCCTCGTATTTATCTTCAACTATACACTTAAAACCAAGTGGAGTTTTAGAGATGATTAAGATTTTAACTTCTTGTTGAGGCTTTAGACCTGTTACTTTTTTCTCAAAAAAACTAGCTGTTTTTTCAGTTCCTACAAGTCTATGAGTTTTTTCATCATACACAACTTTTAAAAAGCGTTTATCACCAAGTTTTATAGGCTCTTTTTGAAACATATTTGGAACAAGAAGATCTTTACTTAGACCCCAGTTCATAAAAGCACCGAAAGGAGCAACATCTATACACTCAAAAAAAGCAAACTCATCAAGTTTTGCTACTGGAGTAAGTGTAGTGGCAACTAGTCTATCTTCTGAGTCAGTATAAAGAAAAACATCAAGAAGGTCGCCTTCTTTCATCTCATTTGTAAGATATGGACCAGGGAGTAAAACATCGTTTCCATCTTGTGCCATCATAAATGCACCAGGAGTTGTAAGTCTGTCAATTATCAGGGTATTGATTAACCCAAGTTCTAAGTATTCGTTTTGTATCATAGTTTTTCCGTCATTTAAGTAATAGATTTCTCTCTTAGCTTATTAATAATGACATTATATCCTTTTTTGAATTTTGTGATATGATTATCACTATATAAGGAGTTCAAAGTGAAAAAACGAACTAAAATATTAGCTACTATTGGTCCAGCATCTGATTCTTTAGAGATGATTGAGCTATTAATACGCTCAGGAGTTAATGTTTTTAGACTTAATTTTAGTCACGGAACTTATGAATATCATCTCGATGTGCTTAAAAAAATTCGTCAAGCTATGAAAAGCACAGGTTTAGTTGTTGGCGTACTTCAAGATATTAGTGGACCAAAGATTCGTATTGGTGATTTGGAGTATGACTTTGAACTCCAAGAGGGCAATACTGTTATTTTTCATAAAAAATCTATTGTTGGTAAATCTATAGATAAAAATACCTATGAGGCATCTATTAACTATCCTGATATATTAAAGCGTTTAGAAGTTGATGATTATATCTATCTTTATGATGGAATTATCCGTACAAAAGTTATTTTTGTAAATTCTAATAGAGTTGAAGTAAGGGTTGAAAACTATGGAGTTCTATCATCAAGAAAAGGTATAAATTTTCCAAATAGATCTCTTGGTGTAGAAGTTTTAACATCTAAAGATAGAGTAGATATGGAGTGGGGTGTAAAAAATAAAGTAGATTTTATGGCTATCTCTTTTGTTCAAAATGAAAATGATATGATAAAAGCTAGAGAAATTATAGATAGTTTTGGTGGAGACCAGATGCTTATTGCAAAGATAGAGAAGTTTGATGCTATAGAAAATATAGATGCTATTTTGGAAGCTTCAGATGGTTTAATGGTTGCTCGAGGTGATTTAGGAATAGAGATGCCATATTATGAAGTTCCAAATATTCAAAAAATGTTAATTCAAAAAGCAAATCTTGCCGCTAAACCTGTTATAACTGCAACACAAATGCTTCTCTCAATGACACATAGTCAAAGAGCTACAAGAGCAGAGATAAGTGATATAGCAAATGCTGTTTTAGATGGAACTGACGCAGTGATGCTCTCCGAAGAGAGTGCAGTTGGAGACAACCCAGTCTTAGCTGTAAAAACGATGTTTGAAACTATAAGAGAAACAGAAAAAACTTATAGATATAATAGAATTTATGATCAAAAACACGATGATGCTACAAATGCAATAGATGAGTCTGCTGTAAAATTAGCTAAAGACTTAAAAGTAGATGCTATCTTATCTATGAGCGAGTCTGGAAATTCTACGAGAAAGTTAGCTAAGTATCGTCCTGTTTCACCTATCTATGCAATAACACATAATGAAAAAGTTAGACAACAACTCTCTTTAACTTGGGGTGTAATACCAGCTTTTTTAATTAAAAGTGGCTCATTTGGAAAAACTTTAAAAGATGTCATACAAAAAGGGATAGATACTAAAATATTAAGCATAAAATATAGTTACATACTAACTGCAGGGGATCCAGTTGGAGTAAGTGGGACAACAAATATGATTAGGCTTTTAAGAGAGAATGAGATGGAGTTTTTTAGAACACTTGAGATTGATTAAAATCTCAAGAATTTTGTTTATGTAAGTGAAAGCAGTACTACTAGTAAAACAGGTGGTGTAACAATTAGCCCAAATTTTGAGTATGACCAAAAATCT
Source organism: Sulfurimonas sp. (assembly GCA_022712845.1). The sequence continues at coordinate 4,728 of JAFLJV010000265.1, forward strand.
ATATGTACACCTTTTTTACTTAAAGTATGAAGCCAAAGAAGAGTAGCAAGTGAGCCAAAAGGTGTCATTTTTGGTCCTAAATTACATCCAACAATATTTGCATAAATCATTGCTTCATTGGCAATGCCTACAAGAGCTATATCCATAACCATGATAGTTGGCATATTGTTCATAAATGCTGAGAGAAATGCTGCTAAAAAGCCAGTACCAACAACTGCGACAGTCTCACTTTGCTGACTTAAGTATACTAATATTTCGGCTATATGATCAGTAAGTCCAGCATTTTTAAGTCCGTAAACAACTATGTATAAACCAAGTGAAAACCATACAACCTGCCAAGGTGCTTCTTTGATGATATGTTTAGGCTCAACAGTTTTTAGATAAGTTGCAATTAGTAAAAAGATAATTCCACCACCAAGAGCAAAAACTGAGATAGGGATATCATAAGCATCACCAACAAAATAACCACCTAAAAGAAGTGCTAGAAAAACCCAAGAAAAGTTAAACAGTCCTTTATGTTTTATAACATCCTCAGGGTTTTTAAGAAGATCAATATCTACTGTTTGTGGTATATCTTTTCTTAGAACAATCCAAAGAACTACCATAGAAGCAACAACACTTACAAAAAATGGCAAAATCATATTTGAGAAAAACTGAGCAAAACCAATATCAAAATAGTTTGCTGTTACTATATTTGTTAAGTTTGAAAATACAAAAGGTAAAGATGCACTATCACTTATAAATCCACCTGCGAGTAAAAAAGCTAAAATTGTTTTTGTATTTAGTTTTAAAATATTCATTTTAGCTAGCAAGATAGGAGTTAGTATAAGAGCAGCTCCATCATTAGCAAAAAGTGCTGATACTATTGCTCCAAGAATTATGGAGTAGAAAAACATCTTATGACCACTACCTTTTGAGAGTTTTGCCATCTTAAGTGCAGCCCACTCAAAAAAGCCTATCTCATCAAGAACCATTGAGAGTATAATAATACCTATAAATGCTAAAGTAGCATCCCAGATAATGTCATAAACTATCCAAACATCACTAACACTAACAACACCAGCAATTAATGCCACTATAGCTCCAATTACTGCTGTAGTACCAATTTGAAGACCACGAGGTTGCCATATAACAAACACAAGTGTTATAAGAAAAATTATAGAAGCTACTAACATTATAAACCAAGCTCCATTCTAACTATAGGAGTTAATTCCATTTTGATAAGTTTTAGAATTTTCTCAAATGCTGAGTAATTTTTTCCATCTGGATCCTCATACCCTATATGTATAACTTTTGTTTTTTTAGGAAAGATAGGACAAGATTGCATTGCATTATCACAAACAGTAACTACTAAATCAAACTCTGTATCTATAACTTTATTTAATTTTTTAGAGTGATATCTATCATCCCAAGAGCCATCCTCTTGCAGAACTTTTTTTGCATTTGGGTTTACTTTTCCACTTGGCTTTACACCAGAACTTTGTGCCACTACACCATCAAGGTATCTATTTAGTACAGCTTCTGCAATGATTGAGCGACAAGAGTTTCCTGTGCATAAAATTAAAACTTTTTTTTTCATCTAACATACCTCTTTTAATAGGGGAGTTTGTATCCCTAAACAATTTATCTCTTTTAAGATTGATTGTCTAAATTCATCTAAGGGATTTCTAATAGTATAAAATGCCCAACGACCTCGTCTATCAACTTTTAAGAAACCTGCTTCTTTTAAAATTTTTAGATGTCTTGAAACTCTAGATTGAATCATATTAAAAGCATTCTCTATATCACATACACAAACTTCGCTATTTTGATGTATGAAATGTAGAATTTTCACTCTTGTATCATCATTAATAGAGCCAATAGTTTTAAGAAATATATCCATAGATAAACCCTTTTCTTATTTGATTTTGCAATAATAGCAAAATAATAATTATATATCAAGATATATTGATATATAACCTATCTGTATTGATTATTTAAGTGAAAAGTTTATTTAAATTAAATAATCAAAACCAAGTTTTTGACAATAAGCATTCATCATAGCACTCTCAAAATCATTGTTGGTTGTATATTGATAACCAAAAGTTTTACTCCACATCTCATGTTCTTCCATACAAAGATAAAAGAAAACATCCTTACTCCATGGTTTAAAACTTTCATAAGCATGTTTAAACATTTCAACTTTTGTACTATCAGGATATGAACTTTTACCATTTGCATCTTCAAAAGGCATTTGAGTTATTTTACTTTTAAACTCTCTATCTCTTAGCTGTTTTATAACAGGTTTTATAAATGTAAGAGTACCAAAGCTCACAAGTGCAACTTCGTCCGCTTTAAATTCGTTTAGCAGTCTGTCATAAACAGCTTTGTATTCATCAAGATAATTTTCATACTCAACAATTGGATGAAAATGAAAACCAACTTTAGTACCCCTGTTTGCAATTTTTCTTGCGGCATTTATCCGTTTATCAAGTGAAGCTGCAAGATGTTCTTCATTTTTTATAATTGTTGGTGTATTTAACGACCAAGTACATAAAATATTTTTAGGTATATCATTTTCTAAAAAATAGCTAATATTGTCTGATTTTGTTTTAAACTCTAGTATTACATTTGGGTTCTGTTTTGCAAAAAGAAATAAAGAGTCTAAAATACCCTCACGATTTCCCCACATTAGTGAATCTGATGCTTGACCAGTTCCAATATGGTAAGTTTTATTTTGATCTAAATTTAGGTTTTTTAGTTTATCTGCAAAATTACTATCAAAGGTGATGGTATTTTGATTATAAAAACTCTGAATTGAGCAGTATGAACAGTCAAATCCACAACTCTCAACTGCATCTAGTGTTAAAAGGTTGCAACATCGTGTTTTCTCACTTGCTACAGGACAAAGACCAAGTCCAAAACCATCTTTTGCTTGTGTTTTAAAATTATATTTTTGTTCTTTTGGGATATTTTTAAGCTCAAATTTTTCATAAGAATTAGGTTTAGCTCTTAGGCTTTCATAAGCTTTTTTTAGTCTTGATATAACAACTTTTTTTTGATCATGCTGAGGAAAAATATCTATGATAGATTTCTCATTCCACATATCAAGGTCTCTTGCTATATCAACTATTTGTTTTATCTCAGAAAATGTAAATTTTAACTCAAAAGACTTCTTTTTTATAAATTCTTGACTTTTTTTTGGTAATTTTAGGTATATAGTATTTTTTGTAGAATTAGTAAATTTATCTATATATGAATTCATAATGAAATTTTAGCAAATTTTTTATAGAGAAAGGTTATTTATATGGTTTAATGAAAATTTCGAGGCTCTAAATAATCATTTTTTCTTATAACTAACTAGATAGTCATCAACTATCTTTAGCATCAGATTTTTATTATACCCATTATATATTTTAAGTAACTTTTTCATAAGTGAAAACACTCCACCATCTATTGCATTTATAGTGTTATGAGTTTTAAATTTTTTTATGATTTTTATAAGTAAAAAGATAAGCTAAATTTGTGACTAAACTTCTATATGCTGATACAAGTTTTTGATGAGTAAAAGATTCTTTCATTGTGTTAGGGTTGATAGTTTTTTTACCCTCAAGGAGCATCTCATCTTCTATAAACATACTTTTTAAAAATGATTTCTTGTAAGTTCTTTAGTTTTCTTTTAGATTAAAACTTTTTGTTGCAATCATTACATTTGTATCTCTGAATACCTCGTCTTATATCGATCTTTTTAGTGTTGTTTTTTAGACAACTTGGACATATTTTTGCAGTTTTTTACAGGCATTTATAAATAAACCTTTGTCTACTCCCAATATATCACACTTTAAAGCAGCTTTTAGACCCCGAAATTTTTATTAAGCCTCACTTTTGGTATAGGAATCATTTATATGTTAGTGCTTCTCATAAAATCAAAAAATATATTTGACAATGATACTTTTATATTTGATTAGATAATTTTATTGCATATTGTCATATTTTAAAACTTTTAGATTTTTTTATATTAGTATAAAAGAAAAAAGAGTGTTATATGATTTTAGGAAAATGCCCATATTGTGAAGATGGAACTATAGAAGTGAGGGATAAAGAAGTAAGTGGAAAAAAAGTAAAACTTTATGCTTGTTGCAATGCAAATTGGAAAAGTGAAGATGGTGAGATGTTCGAGCTGACAAGTGACTCCTCTTGTGAGTTTAAAATATGGCAAAATTCACTTGCTAGATATGGAAAATGGCTTTCATATCAAGATATAAGAGAATTACTTAAAGAGAAAAGTTTAGAAGTAGAATTACTTAGCAAAAAGTATGGTAAAAAACTTTATTATAATAAATATATAGCATTAAATCATGAGTATGGAGTTAGTGTCTTATGGGATTAGATGCTAGTGATTTTTATAAAATAAATCACGGCTGTTTCATGCTAAGGAATAAAAAATGCTTTAAATAAGTATGACAGAATATAATATACGCCAAGAGCTAAAAACATTAAAAGATAAAAGAAGAGGACAAGGGCAACAACATAA
>JAFLJV010000079.1 GCA_022712845.1 Sulfurimonas sp.
GTCAAAATTAATCTCATCAAAACCAACTTTAGCAGCTTCCTCCGCTATAGCTATAGTATATTTATGAGCTCTTATATCAAAAGGATCTACCCATGCCATATCATCATGGTTTCTCCATATTTCACCATTTTTCTTTTTAATAGCATACTCAGGATTATTTGAGGCTTGGAGTTCATCTTTAAAAGTAACTATTCTAGCAATTGTATAGATATTTTTAGATTTCATTCGTTTCATAAATTTCTCTATATTTCTGTTTGTTCTATCTTTATGAGCACCATAGTTATTTGCTTGTTCAAATGAAGTTTTATATGAAGTTGAACCATACTCATTTTTAACATCAACAACAATGGTATTTATATCTGTCTTGTCTATGATATTTAGTATCTCTTTAAGTCTTCTGGAATTATTACTTGCATGCCAAAAACTAAGATAGAGTGCTTTTACATTTAATGGTTCTAGTTCTATAACTGATTCATTATTATCTAAATTAATTGTATAAGGTCTATATCCACAAGCTTTAACATGTAAAATAGACTCATTTGTATCTATGTTAAATTCTCCATTTTTATCACTAGTAACACTTATATGTGAATTACTAACAGTTGTGTCTTTGATGGGAGTATAAGAGCTTTTATCCACTATATATGCTGTATATGAGCTAAATAGTAAAGTTTGAAAAAGTATAGTTATTAATATGGTTTTTTTTAAAAACATTTTATTTATCTTTCATTGAGAAAATATCTCAAACTAGCATCACTCCACTCTTTTGAGAGTTTTAAATGTTTTTGGATTGAGTCATAAACTTCTTTAAAATCATTGTTCTTTTGACTTAATTCAGCAGCAACATCCTTTAGAGCTTTTTTACCAGCTTCAATTACATCTTGAGGAAATTGATGAATATTTATATTTAACTTTTTTAATTCTTGAAGTGCTTTAATATTCTCAGCATGAAACTCATAAGTCATATTGGAGTTCATCTCACTTGCAGATACTTCTATAATTGACTGATGCTCAAATGCAAGTTTATTCCAAGATTGTTTGTTAAAAGTGAGTTCAAGAATTGAACCAGGTTCATGCCATCCTGAGTAGTAGTACGGTGCAACTTTATAAAATCCCATCTTAATATCAAGTGCAGGACCAACCCACTCTGTGGCATCAATAACCCCACGCTCTAATGATGTATAAATCTCTCCAGCAGGTAACAGTACAGGATTTACACCAAGTTTTGCAAGAACCTCCCCACCAAGACCAGGAATTCTCATCTTTAAGCCTTGCATATCTTTAAGAGAGTTTATAGGTTTTGCAAACCAACCACCCATTTGGATATTGGTATTTCCACCCATAAAAGGGTGAAGGTTGTATTTTACATACTGCTCTCGCCAAAGTTCCATTCCACCACCAAAAAGTATCCATGAGTTAATCTCTTCAGCAGTCAAACCAAAAGGAAGACCACTGTAGAGTGAAAAAGCAGAATTTTTACCTTTCCAATAGTATGGACCAGAATGAAAAGCATCTATCTGTCCGCTACTAGCTGCATCAAAAACAGCAAGGGCAGGGATAAGAGTATTTTTAGGATATAGCTTTATCTCTAAAGAACCACCACTTACATCTTTTACTCTTTGTGCAAATTTTTCAACACCAGTTCCCATTATAGGGAAGTGAGCAGGCCAACTTGTAGCAAGTTTTATAATAGTTTTTTTGTTTCTATTAATATTTACTCTTTTTTTATTATCATCACTTTTTTGTGGTTGTTTTGAGTAATCAATTGCTTGACGGTTAGAATCATTACATCCAGCTAAAACAAGTGTTGCAGATGCTGCTGTTGCAGTTGTTAAAAAATCTCTACGATTCATTATGTAGTGGTTTATGTGTGAGAATAACACCGTCAGTATCTGCGTATAGGTAGTCTCCATTTTTAAAGTTTACTCCACCAAATGAAAGTAAAATATCTCTTTGACCTTGTGTAACTGGAATATATTTTCTTGGACAAGTTCCGAGTGCATATAGAGCTACAGGTATATCTTTTATTTGAAAAGTATCTCTTATGTATCCATTTACAATGATACCTGAGTAGTTGTTTTGTTGTGCAAATTTCATTAAATTTTCTCCAACAACTGCAAAATACTCTGCATTTACATCTACAACTACAACTTTTCCTTCCCCATTTTCATCTCTTAATAGTTTAATTAGTTCTGAGTTGTTTTTATCTAGCTTTATTGTTACAACTTCACCACAACATTTACTAGCTCCACCATAATTTTTAAAATCATGACTTAGAACATCTACTAGTTCTGGATGTTCATCACAAAAATCTGCCGTAAAAAAGTTCATACATTTTCCTAAAATTTTATTTCTAATCGTATTATAACTTTTTTTTTGGTATCCTTTAATTTAAATAATAAATAGGCATTATAATATATGAAAGTAGTAACTGGTGTAGTTGGAAATGATATCCATGTTGTTGCAAATAGACTGATAGAACTCTCGTTACATGCAAGAGGATTTGAAGTTTTTAATCTTGGTGTTAACACTTATTTAGAAGAATTTTTTGATGCTGTAGTTGAAACAGACGCAAATATACTCCTAATATCATCACTTAACGGTGAAGCTGAGGGTTGGAGCAGAGAGATTAAAATACTCAAATCAAAATATAAAAATTTAGATAACCTTGTCATGGTAATAGGTGGAAACTTAGTCGTAGGTAGTGCAGATGCCCAAACGATAGTTCCTAAATATAAAAACTACGGATTTGATCTTGTTTTTCATCAAGTAGACTTAAATATAGGCCTTGACACACTAGAAGAGTTTTTAAAAGAGAGAGATAAATAATGAGTTTGCTACAAGAAGAGAGAAAAATTATTCTCGGCAATGAGTATGTAGATAACTTTGATTTTGCAGAAGTGGAAGATTTTGTAAAAAATGCAAGTAAAGAGCTCTTTATCTCACATCATTTTAAAATAAAAAATAAGATGCTTGTTCAGCCTAGAGGTGGGTTTCCTACTTATAAAAAGCAATTTGCTTTAAATGAATTTTTTGTAGAGGCAAATGTAGATGTACTACCTTTAACAATTGACTCAAATACTAGACTTAATGATTACGCAACTGCAAAGAAGATGCTCAGACTCAGCGAAGAGAATGAAATTGACATGTTAAACGGTTACCCTCTGATAAATCATGGTTACAGAACTACTCGTAAAATGATAACTCACTTCAATAAGCCAGTTAGTTTAAGACATGGAACTCCTGATGCAAGGCTTTTGATTGAAACGGCTATCGCTTCTGGAATATTTGAGATAGAGGGTGGTCCGATTACCTATTTACTTCCATACTCTAAAAATTTTCCTCTGGATAAAGCATTCTTGTATTGGAAATATGTTGAAAAAGTTTGTGCAAACTATTCAAAACTAAATGAACCTATAAACAGAGAATCATTTGGTCCACTTACAGCGACTTTAGTTCCACCAGCTATAACAATCGTAATTCAACTGCTTGAGATGCTCTTATCATTGGAAGAGGGTGTTAAATCATTCTCTGTGTCATTCTCACAAACTGGTTCTATGAATCAAGATATAGTTATGGGTGCGGTAATAAAAAAACTTGCAAAGCATTATGCAAATGAGATTAATTGTGGCGATGCAACTATAAACCTTGTTTATCATCAGTGGATGGGTGCATTCCCAACTAACAAAGACTTTGCAGAACAGCTAATCAACATGTCAACTGTTATAGCATCTATGGTTGGCGCAAATAAGATTATTACAAAAACAAGAGAAGAGGCTTCGGGAATTCCGACTAAAGAAGCAAATGCAAAAACTGTTGCAAATACTCAGTACACTTTAGGTATCTTAAACGGTCTTCCAAATATTGTTGATGAAGAGGAAGAAGAGATACTTACACTTGAAGTTAAAGCTATCATGGAAGCCGTATTTAACGATGAAGCTGACACACTTTGGAGAAAAGTATTTAACTCTATTAAAAACGGAACTATTGATGTGCCTTTCTCTCCGCATATTATAAACCATAATGAGATGATAACCATTAGAGATGCAAACAAAAATATCAGAATCATCAAAAGAGGAAATGTTCCTATTCCAGACCGATGTTTCGAGTATGAAAAATCAAAATGTGACCTCACAAAAGACACTACCTCAATTGTAAATGACATTATTCATGATATAGGAATTATGCAATGAGCAAAGAAAAATTACTGATAGATGTTGGAAGTACTTACTTTAAAGTTAGCACTTCATCAGCAATAGAGCAACATCTTAGAGATTTCAATAAAGATATTTTTGATGATTTAACACATAGATGTGGCGAAACAATTCATAGCTATCCTAAAGATGATGTATATATCTGTTCATCTGCAAATGGTGGTCTAAGCACGCTAATCATAGGAATCACTCACTCTTTTTCACTCAAATATGCTAAAAATATCGCCTTTAATT
>JAFLJV010000080.1 GCA_022712845.1 Sulfurimonas sp.
CTAGCAAGTAGTATCTATATTTTTAATGATTTGATGGATATAAAAGAGGATCAGGCTCACCCAACAAAAAGACATCGACCACTTGCTAGTGGAAATATCTCTACACAAACAGCAAAAGTACTTATGTTCTTACTTGCTTTGTTTTCACTTAGTGTTTCATTAGTTTTAAGTACTAAACTCTTTATTGTATTGGTAGCTTATTTTATTTTAAATATTTTATACTCACTAAAACTCAAACATATATCTATCTTAGATATATTTATCATTGCTACTGGTTTTGTATTACGTTTATTTGCTGGTTGGGCAGTTACAGGCATAGAACTATCTATGTGGATAATTCTTATGACATTTTTACTTGCTATATTTTTAGCATTAGCAAAAAGAAGAGATGATGTACTCCTTTCACGTAGAGGTCAAGAAACACGAAAAAATATAGATGGCTATAATCTTGAGTTTGTAAATGCAGCTATGGTTTTAATGGCTGGAGTTGTAATTGTCAGTTATATCCAGTACACAATCTCCGCTGAAGTTATCTCAAGGCTTGGTTCTCACTATCTCTACCTAACTTCATTTTTTGTTATTCTTGGTGTACTTAGATATATGCAAATCACTTTTGTAGAGCAAGATAGTGGCAGTCCTACTAAGGTGGTTATAAGAGATATGTTTTTAAAATTAACTATTATCTCTTGGTTGATTAGTTTTTTTATAATAGTTAAATTTATATGATAGCCATTAGATATACTCTATTTGCTATAATTTCAACTATTGTAAATTTATTGTTCCAATATTTTAGTTTTTTAGTCTACAGTGGCTTTTTATCTCTATATGTTGCAATGTTTATGGGTACATTAGCTGGACTTATTTTAAAATATGTTTTAGATAAAAAATATATCTTTTTTCATACACCAGAGAGTAAAAAAGATGATGGTAAAAAATTTGCTTTATACTCCCTAATGGGAGTTTTCACAACTTTTATATTTTGGGGTTTTGAAATAGGATTTGATTATATATTTGAAGATGAAAATGCAAAATACTTTGGTGCAGTGCTTGGACTTAGTATAGGTTATGTTGTAAAATACTTTTTAGATAAAAAGTTTGTGTTTGTAGATAGTAAAAAAGGGGTGTCATGAGTCTTATCAGTTGGGGAATGTATCCAAAAATAAAAAATAAAAAATTCCCATTAAGAGATATAAATACTCTGCATAATTATATAAAAGAAACTCAAGAATTTATCCCATTTGGTAATGGTAGAAGTTATGGGGATAGTGCCATAAGTGAAGATATACTTTATGCAAAACCATACAATAATTTTTTAGACTTTGATGAGAAAAACGGTATCCTCACTTGTCAAGCTGGTGTACTTCTTAGTGAGATTCTAGAGTCATTTGTAAAACGTGGTTGGTTTTTAAAAGTAACCCCAGGAACAAAACTTATAACAGTTGGTGGGGCTATAGCATCTGATGTACATGGAAAGAATCATCACGTAGAGGGTTGTTTTAGTGAGTGTGTTGAAGAATTTACTATTATGCTTTCTGATGGAGAGAAAAAAATCTCTAAAAATGGTGATGAGCTTTTTCTAGCTACATGTGGTGGAATGGGTTTAACTGGTGTAATTTTAGATGCAAAAATCTCACTTAAAAAGATAAATTCACAATTTATAAAACAAACAACTATAAAAACATCAAATCTAAGAGAAACATTTGATGCGTTTGAAAAATATAAAAAACTACCCTACTCTGTTGCTTGGATAGATTGTCTTGCAAAAGATAAAAATATTGGAAAATGCTTACTTATGGTTGGAGATTTTACTGATGATGGAGATTTAGATTATAAAAGTAAAAAAGGTCCAAACATACCTTTTAATTTCCCATCTTTCGCACTAAATAGCTTAAGTGTGAAAGCTTTTAACTGGCTTTATTATAAAAAAGCCCCAGATGGTGTATCCAAACAAAAAGTTGGAATTGATACATTTTTTTATCCTCTTGACGCTATAGGAAACTGGAATAGAATCTATGGAAAAAATGGTTTTACTCAGTACCAGTTTATACTTCCAAAAAAAGATAGCTATGATGGTTTAAAAGAGATACTTACAAAGATTTCAGACTCTGGAAAAGGCTCATTTTTAGCTGTTTTAAAACTTTATGCAAAAGAGAACAAAAATTATCTTTCATTTCCAATAGAGGGTTACTCTTTAGCACTTGATTTTAAATTAGAAAAAGGGCTTTTTGACCTGCTTGACGAGCTTGACAAAGTTGTAGTGAGATATGGTGGACGAATTTATCTTACAAAAGATGTAAGAGTAACTAAAGAGGTGTTTGAGCAAGGTTATCCTCAAATAAAAAAATTTAGAGAGTATAGAAAACAAAATGGTATGGATAAAAAATTTAATTCCTTACAATCAAAAAGGGTAGATATATATGAGTTATGTTTTAATAATTGGTGCTAAAAGTGATATTGCTAAAGAAGTTGCAAGAGTATATGCTAAAAATGGTTACAACCTTTACTTGTGTGCTAGAAAATCTGATGAACTTAAAGATTTAAAACAAGATATAGAGGTTAGAAGTAATGTAAAAATAGAGCTTAAAGAGTTCGATATTACAGCTTACGATACTCACGAAAAATTTTATACATCACTTGAAGAAAAACCTCTTGGTGTTGTTGTAGTGTCTGGTTATATGGTTGAACAAAAGTTAGCTCAAAAAGAGTGGAGTGAATCACTAAATACTATAAATGTAAACTATACTGGTGCTGTTAGTATCTTAAACATCATTGCTAATGATTTTGAGACTGAGAGACGTGGTTTTATAGTTGGTGTTAGCTCTGTTGCTGGAGATCGTGGTAGAAAAGCTAATTATATTTATGGAAGTGCAAAGGCTGCATTTTCAGCTTATTTAGGTGGTCTAAGAAATAGACTGTTTGAGAGTGGAGTGAGTGTTTTAACTGTAAAACCAGGATTTGTAAATACTAAAATGACTGAACATCTAGACCTACCAGAAAAACTTACAGCACAACCCCAAGATGTTGCTGAAGATATATATAATGCACAACAAAAAGGGAGAAATATACTTTATACAAAATCTATCTGGTTACTTGTTATGCTTATCATCAAGCATATTCCAGAGTTTATATTTAAGAAAATGAGTATATGACAGACTATTACAAAAAAGAAAAAAACACCATAATCATAATCTTTTTATTTAAGATTGCCATCTTAGCTCTACTTCCACTTACAGGGGATGAAGCTTACTTCATAAAGTGGGGATCAAATTTAGCTCAAGGTTATTATGATCATCCACCTATGGTTGGGTGGATTATATACCTTATGAGTTTTATCAGTGATTCACATATCTTTTTTAGAATGTTTCCTGTTATAACCACTTTTATAGTTGCTTGGGTTATATATAAAATAGCCCTACTTTACAATATTAGAAATTCAAAAGCTTATTATATAGCTCTTATATTTTTAGCTTCTCCTGTTGATTTACTTCTTGGACTTATGACAAATGACATCGCCCTACTTCTTTTTAGCTCACTTGGAACTCTAACTTTACTTTATGCTCTTGAGAAAAAAGAGTGGTTTTTTAATGCTTTTTTAGCTGGTATATTTTTAGGTCTTGCTTTTTTAAGCAAATATTTTGCTCTGTTTTTAATGTTTTCATTACTACTATTTTCTCTTTTTGTTTACAAAACGAAAGCTATCAAAATCGTACTTCTAGTTACTATCGTTGTATCTCTTTTTATAGCTCAAAATTTGTACTTCAACTATAACAGTTGCTGGAATAACATCATGTTTAATTTCTTTGCTAGAACAGAAGATAATGCATATAACATCAAAACTATTATTGGTTATTTTGGTCTAATTTTATATATAATAACACCATGGGGACTATACTACCTACTTAAAACAACATATATAAATACAAAACTTTTTAAACTTTTACTCTATATATTAAGTATTGGATTTTTTATATTTCTTATGGTCTCACTTAAAAATAAAATTGGCTTACACTGGTTTTTACTTTTTGTGCCATATATATTTTTACTCTTTAGTTTTGTAGATGAATCAAGACTTAACAAAGTTTTTAAATATAGTGCAATTTTTACATTTATACACATAGCTATCTTGGTTACTATTTTATCCATTCCAACATCATTATTAGAGAACCATAAAAAATACTCAGATATAGTTATGTATACCCAGCCTCAAAAGGTTTGTAAAGAACTTGATAAACTTAGTGATGATAGAATTTTCACTTATAGTTACTCAGCTGCATCCATTTTATCTCACTACTGCCAAAAAGAGATTATAGTTCTTTTTAATACTTCAAAATATGGTAGAATGGATGATGCACTTTTAGATGTAAGAACACTCTCAAACGAAAACATAACTCTTTTTAATAAAAAACCTATAAAAGAGGCTCAATTAAAAAAGGTTTGTAAATCTTATAACATTGAAAAAGTAAAGATTGCAAATGCAAATTTTTATAAAGCTACATGTAATAAATTTAACTTTGATAGTTACAAAAAAAATTACTTAGATATTCAAAACAAAAAGTTTTATGATATTCCCGATTGGCTTCCTATTGGCGAATGTTATTTTAAAGATAGATACTACAAGGATACAACTAAATGAATTTAGCATTATTTGATTTCGACGGAACACTTACTAAAAAAGACTCTTTAAATGAGTTTTTAAAATATAGTGTTGATACACAAACTTACATACAAAATATATTAAGATTTACACCATTTTTTATATTTTGGCAATTAAAATTTATATCAAACTCAACAGCAAAGCAACATCTTTTTAGAATATTTTTTAAAGATATGGGCAAAGATAAATTTGAAGAATTAGCAAAAGAATACTCACTTACTAAAATAGACTCCATTTTAAGAGAAGATAGATTTGAGATACTTCAAAATCATAAAAAAAATGGTGATAGAGTTGTTATAGTGTCTGCCTCACTTCAGTCATGGTTACAGCCATGGTGTGATAAAAATAACATAGAATTATTATGTACACAACCAGAGTTTGTTGAAAATAAAGTAACAGGTAAATTTTCAACTCCAAATTGTCATGGATTTGAGAAAGTAAACCGTATAAAAGAGTTTTTAGATTTAAACTCATATGAAACTATCTACGCTTATGGAGATAGCTCTGGGGATGTACAGATGTTAGATATTGCTGATTATGGAATACATTATTAAATAGTCTAAATTAGAGACTTAATTAAGTAATATATGGGTACAAATATATATAATTGGAATAATGCAAATACTATCAGTGACTTATTAGTAAATACTCAACTTAAATGTGTAAGTTGTCATAACCCACATAACAATAAACACCAAACATATTTCAGAACTACCAAAAGAAGTGATTTATGCAAATCTTGTCATTAAGTGAGTACTTTATATTTTTTTAGTATAATCTCTAAATTTTACAAAGGCACGATATAACTTATGATAAATTATCAAAGCATAAAACCTTGGCTATTTAAGCTTCAACCTGAGACTGCTCACCATGTAGCTGAGACAGTATTAAGACTTCCAAATATTTGTCAAATACCATTTAACCCTTTTTTACAATCTCACTTTATTACAAATGATGTTTTAACTCAAGAACTATTTGGTCGTACTTTTTTAAATCCTATAGGTCTTGGTGCTGGATTTGATAAAAATGCAACTATGATACGTGGTATGCAGATTTTAGGATTTGGTTATACAGAGATTGGAACAGTCACACCAAAACCTCAAGATGGAAACCCAAAACCTAGAATGTTTCGTCACATAGAAGAAGAGAGTATCCAAAATGCTATGGGATTTAATAATGATGGTTTAACAAAAGTACAAAAAAGACTTAAAAAAATATATCCATTTACAACTCCTATAGGTGTTAATATTGGTAAAAATAAAGTTACACCTGAGGGTGAAGCTATAAATGACTATACAACACTTATAAAAGCATTCCATGAACTTGGGGATTATCTAATTATTAATATCTCTTCACCAAATACTCCTGGTCTTCGTGATTTACAAAATGAAGATTTTATAGCAAAACTTTTCTCCGAAGCAAAAGCTATAACAAATAAACCAATTTTACTAAAAATTGCACCTGATATGACACCAGAAGATGCTGTAGCACTAACAACTATGGCAGTTGAGAAAGGTGCTGATGGAATTATCGCTACTAACACAACTATAGACTACTCACTTGTTAAAAACCCAAAAAATATTGGTGGATTAAGCGGAGCTGTATTAAAAAAGAAAAGTTTTGAGATTTTTGAGGCTATTGCAAAAGAACTTTATGGAAAAACTACTCTTATCTCTGTTGGTGGAATAGACTCAGCGAAGGAGGCATACAAACGTATAAAAGCTGGTGCCTCACTTGTTCAGATATTAAGCGGTCTTGTCTTTCATGGACCAGATATGATTAAAGATATCAATATAGAACTAACAAAACTTATAAAAGCTGATGGGTATACAAATATCACAGAGGCGATAGGTGCGGATAGAAAATAATGAAAATACTCATAACACTCATACTAACTATAGGAACTCTAATGTCATCTTCACTACCTAAATACGAAACTAAAACACTTAAAAACGGACTACAAATAGTTGTTATTCCATTAAAAAACTCTACTAATGTTATAAGCACAGATATCTTCTATAAAGTTGGAAGTAGAAATGAAGTTATGGGTAAAACTGGAATAGCTCATATGCTAGAACACATGAACTTCAAATCTACAAAAAACTTAGATGCTGGTGAGTTTGATAAAGAGGTAAAAAGTATAGGTGGTGTAAATAATGCATCAACAAGCTTTGACTATACTCACTACTATATAAAATCAAGTACAAATAATCTAGGAAAATCTTTAGAGCTTTATGCTGAACTAATGCAAAATTTAAAACTTAAAGATAAAGAGTTTCAACCTGAGCGTGACGTAGTTGCAGAAGAGAGACGCTGGAGAACAGAAAACTCCCCCTTAGGTTATCTTTACTTTGCAATGTTTAACAATGCTTATACTTACCATCCATACCATTGGACACCAATTGGTTTTATGAATGATATTCAAACTTGGACTATAGATGATATCAAGGATTTTCATAAAACTTATTATCAACCAAATAATGCCATACTAATGGTTACTGGTGATGTAAATGCTAAAGATGTATTTAAAAAAGCAAAAAAAGAGTTTGGTAATATCAAAAATAAAACAAAAATACCTAAATTTAAATTTGTAGAACCTGAACAAGATGGACCAAAAAGAGTAACTATACATAGAGATACTGAAGTAGAAATGGTAGCAATAACTTTTCATATTCCTAATTTTAAAAGTAAAGATCAAGTTGTATTAAGTGTAATATCTGAAATTTTATTCTCTGGAAAAAGCTCAAGATTGTATAAAGAACTTATAGACAAAAAACATCTTGTAAATAGTGTGTATGCTTACAATATGGAAAATATAGATCCTGGTCTTTTTATATTTCTAGCATCATGCAACCCTGGTGTAAAGGCTAGTGATGTTGAAATTGAGCTTATTAAACAGATAGAACTTATAAAAAATAAAAAAGTTACTAAAAAAGAGATTGAAAAAGTAAAAATCAACACTAAAGCTGATTTTATATACTCACTTGAGAGTTCAACTTCTGTAGCAAACCTTTTTGGAAGCTATTTAGTTCGTGGTGATTTAGAACCTCTTTTAACTTATGAAGAAGATATTAAAAAAGTAACAATTAAACAAGTTCAAGAGATTGCAAATAAATATTTTAATTTTGATAAGTCAACTACACTTATCTTAAAAAAGGGTAAATGATTTATCACTTACTCTTTTAAAATAAAATAAAATATTTTACTCCTATTTAAACTTTATCAACAGTTTAACTTTATCATGTATTATGTCATAAATAAAAATTGGAGCGAAATAATGAAAAAAATAATTTCAAGTTTAGTTATAACATTAGTATTTTTAGTTGGTTGTAGTTCACCAACTGAAGCAGTTAAAGAATCAGACTATGTCTTAGTTGTAGGAAAAAGTTTAGGTAGTATCACACTTAATGATCAGTTTGAAAAATCACATAACATAAATAAAAATACTAAAAAAATCATAGTTGCATTTTCAAAAGATATGGCTCACTTATGTAATGATTACTTCGATACACAACCACAAGCGTACTTAAGTGAGAACAATACACAATTTATAGCTGATGTTAGTTCTGCTCCCTCACTTATAAGAAGTCTTTTTATTATGCCAGGTTTAAAAGATTTTAAACATACTGTTTTACTTTTAGAAGATAAAAATATTGCAGCGACATATAAAGCTTCTTTAAGTGCAGAAAAAATCATAGTTGTTTATGTAGAAAATAAAGTAATAACAGATATCAAAGCTATTAATACTGAACTTGAGTTAAAAGAGACTATAGAGGCTATCTAAAGCTCACTTCTTTAGGTTTAATACTTTTAAGTTATAATTGCGTATTAATTTAACAAGGCTAAATAGATGAATATAGTAACAGGTTCTTCAACAGCACTAATTACTCCATTTAAAAATGGTAAACTAAATGAGCAGGCTTACGCTGCTCTAATTAAAAGACAAATTAACAACGGTATGGATGCAGTTTGTCCTGTTGGAACTACTGGTGAGAGTGCTACTCTTACTAGTGATGAAGATATAAGATGTATGGAAATTGCAGTTGAAGTTTGTAAAGGCACAAATACCAAAGTATTAGCTGGTGCTGGTAGTAACTCTACTGCTGAAGCTATAAATACTGCAAAACGTGCACAAAGATGTGGTGTTGATGCTATTTT
This sequence comes from Sulfurimonas sp., assembly GCA_022712845.1. The sequence continues at coordinate 8,813 of JAFLJV010000080.1, forward strand.
TTCTGTAAGTCCTTATTATAATAAACCATCTCAAGAAGGGCTTTATCAGCATTATAAAGCGATTGCAGAATCTGTAAGTGAGCTTCCATTTATGCTTTATAATGTACCAGGAAGAACAGCTGTTGATATCTCAGCAGATACTGTAATTCGCCTTTTTAACGACTTGCCAAATATTTATGGTGTTAAAGAGGCAACTGGTTCACTAGAACGTACAGTTGAGCTTCTTTCTCGTTGTCCTGAGCTTAAGGTATTTTCTGGTGATGATGCTATTGATTACCCTATTTTAGCAAATGGTGGAGCCGGAATAACTTCTGTTACTTCAAATCTCATGCCTGATTTAAAAAGTGAGCTTGTTAAACTTGCTTTAGCTGGTGATTTTACTGGTGCAAAAGCAATTAATGACAAACTATACCCACTAAACTCTGTAATGTTTTGTGAATCAAATCCTGTTCCTATTAAAGCGGCTATGTATATTGCAGGACTAATTGATACACTAGAATACAGACTTCCTCTTGTAGCTCCAAGTTTAGAAAATATGAAAAAAATTGAAGATATTATGAAAAACTATGATATCAAGGGACTTTAATGAGAGATAAGACTCTATTTATTAGTGGTGGAACTCGTGGAATTGGAAAAGCCATGGTTTATGCTTTTGCAGAAAAAGGGTGTAATGTAGCTTTTACTTACGCTTCAAGTGAGGATACTGCAAATGAGATTATCGCTGATGTTGAAGCTAAGCATAATGTAAAATGTAGAGCTTATAAATTAGATATTTTAGAACCTTTAACTTATAAAGATGTATATAAACTTTTTGATGAAGATTTTGATAGATTAGACTTCTTTATCTCAAATGCAATTATCTCTGGTCGTGCAGTTGTTGGTGGATTTGGTCCATTTATGAGATTAAAACCAAGAGGTTTAAACAACATATATACAGCAACTGTAGATGCTTTTGTAGTTGGTGCTCAAGAAGCTGCAAAAAGAATGGAGTTAACTGGTGGTGGAAGTATTATCTCTATGAGTTCTACTGGTAATCTTGTATACACTAAAAACTATGCTGGTCATGGGACAAATAAAGCAGCTGTAGAAGCGATGGTTCGTTACGCTGCCGCTGAGCTTGGTGAGAAAAATATAAGAGTAAATGCAGTAAGTGGTGGTCCAATTGATACCGACGCTCTAAAAGCATTTCCTAACTATAAAGAAATGAAAGGTGAGGTAGTTCATCGCTCTCCTCTATCTCGTATGGGTGAACCAACTGATTTAACTGGTGCATGTCTTTTCTTGTGTGGTGATGAGTCTTCATGGCTTACAGGTCAAACTATCGTAATTGATGGTGGAACAACTTTTCAGTAAGTAAAGGCTATAAAATGAGTGTACTTTTAGAATTTTCAATGTTTCCAACATCTAATGAATGTAGAGAAGGTGCTTCTGTATCAAAGCAAGTTAGTAAAGTTATAGATGCAATAGACAAATCTGGAGTATCTTATCAATTAACCCCTATGGGAACAATTATTGAAACAGAAACTATGAGAGAAGCTTTAGATATTATTGAATTGGCTTACGAACAACTTCAAGGGTGTGAAAGAGTATACTCATCTCTAAAGTTTGATATCAGAAAAAACAGTAAAAACAGACTAAAAACAAAAATAGCATCAGTTGAGAAAAATTTAAATAGAAAAGTTAATCACTAATGCAAGGATTTTTTTGTTAAATCTTCCAAATGCTCTAGCTTCACTTCGCATACTTTTAGCACCAATACTTTTTTGGGTGATTTTAAATCCTGAGTATTTTACAGATAATGGTTATGACATCACTTGGAACTATTATTTTGCATCTCTTTTATTTGTTCTTGCTAGTGTAACAGACTTTTTTGATGGCTTTATAGCAAGAGAGTGGGATCAAATGACAATGCTTGGTGCTATCATAGACCCGCTTGCTGACAAAATGTTAACACTAGCAGCATTTTTAGGGCTTATGATGATTGGTGAAGCTTCTGCATGGGCGATTTATATCATCATCGTTCGTGAGTTATTTATCACTGGAATTCGTACAGTTGCAGTAAGTGAAGGTCTTGATATAAAAGCATCATGGAGTGGAAAAGTAAAAACAGTGATTCAAATGATTGCTATCGGCTTTTTACTTATGCACTGGCCGTTTGCTACTCAACTTTTATGGTTTGCTGTAGCTATAACATTATACTCAGGTTTAGAGTATTTATATGGATTTAAAAATGCCATTTTAAAGGGTAAAAATTAATGAGCTTTGTACTCTCACTTGCAGTTTTATCTGCACTTATATTTTTTCATGAATTAGGACATTACTGGGCTGCTAGAAGAGTTGGAGTAACAGTTGAAGTTTTTAGCATCGGTTTTGGTAAAAAAATCGCTTCATTTCATAGATGGGGGACAGAGTGGAGAATAGCTCTCATACCACTTGGCGGTTATGTAAGAATGAAAGGTCAAGACGACAGTGATCCTACTAAAAAAAGCTATGATGAAGACAGTTATAATATAAAAACACCCATACAAAAAATCTTTATACTTCTTGCTGGTCCAATAGCGAATTTTATCTTAGCTTTTTTTCTTTACTTTGTTATTGCTCTTGGTGGTCCAGCTATACTTTCACCAGTAATTGGAAAAGTTGTTAAAGATTCTCCAGCATTTGTTGCAGGATTAGAAACTAATGATACTATCCGCTCAATAAATTCAATTCCTATCACAACATGGAATGAGATGGCAAAAATCATTGAAAATTCAAAAGGCTCACTTAATTTAGAGATAGATAGAGCTGGATTTTTAGAACATATTGTACTAACTCCAAAAATTAATGATAGTGTAAATATATACAACGAAGTTATCCAAAAAAAGATGATTGGGATTGGTAGTGCTGGTATTGTACACAAACTAGAACTTAGTGTTGGAGAAACTCTTTCTTATGCAACTGAGCAAACCATATATGCATCTACTTTAATATTTACAGGTCTTAAAAAACTTATAGTTGGAGAGGTTCCAGCAAAAGAGTTAGGTGGCATAATTAGTATAGTAAAAATCACCTCTGATGCAAGTGCTTTTGGCTGGATGGCTGTTTTTGCCTTTGCTGCTCTTATATCTGTAAACTTAGGAGTTTTAAATCTACTTCCTATCCCCGCTCTTGATGGTGGTCATATAATGTTTAATCTGTATGAGCTGATTTTTAGAAGAGAAGCGAGTGAGGCAGCAGTTATAAAACTTACTATTGCTGGGTGGGTAATTTTACTATCACTTATGAGCTTGGGTATTTATAATGATATTAATAGGTTGATGAACTAATATTGGAATATTCCCTATAATTGAGGCATAAATTTAATCAGTTAATTAGATAAAATAACAATAAGATAGTTATGAATAATTAAAAGTTAAAAATGCCACCAAGATATACAGATGAGTTCAAGATAGAAGCAGTAAAACAAGTTACAGATAATGGTTATAGTATTCCAAAGACAGCAGAGAGATTAGATGTACATAAAGATTCATTAAGAAGCTGAATAAGAAGATTTGAATTTCCCCAAGCAAAAAAAAATACAATATTGAAAATTCTAAGAATTTAGAGATCAAACAATTGCAAAAAAAGCTTAAGCGAGTAATGGATATACTCAAGTTGATATAGCTAATTATTTAAATTTGTCTAAATCTCTTGTTTCTAAATTTATTAAAAATGGAGATATTACCAATGAGGTTTAATTTTAATAAAAATATTAAAAGTATTAATGAACATAACGATTTAAATTCTATTACTAACCACTTAAGTCATTAGTAATGGACTATCAAACTATACTTGATGAAATATCACAAGAAGTGAAACCTTTTTTAACAAAAGGAAGAGTTGCAGATTATATTCCTGCACTTGCAAATGTAGATCCCAAGCAGTTTGCTATGAGTATCACACTTTTTGATGGTACACAATACCATGCTGGAGATGTGAACACTCTTTTTTCTATTCAAAGTATATCAAAGGTATTTACACTTACATTAGCATTGAAATTTTATGGTCAAAAACTTTATCAACGAGTTGGTGTTGAACCTTCTGGCAATCCCTTTAATTCTCTTGTTCAACTAGAATATGAGCAAGGAAAACCTAGAAATCCATTTATAAATGCAGGTGCTATCAATGTAACTGATGCACTAGTAACACATTATAAAAACAGTGTTACCGCCTATAAAGAAGTAATAGATTTTATAAAGTTTATTTCAGACGATAACTCTATAACCTCAAATGAGGTGGTTGAACATTCAGAGATGAAGTTTGGACATAGAAACCTAGCTTTATCAAATCTAATGAAGAGTTTTAAAAATTTTGATAATGAAGTAGATGATGTTGTAAATCTATATTTTAAACATTGCTCAATAGAGATGAGTACTAAAATGCTATCACGAGCTATGTTGTATCTGGCAAATCATGGAATTGATCCTATCACTAAAAAAACATATATTTCAACTCAACGAGCCAAGCGTATAAATGCAGTTATGCTTACATGTGGACACTATGATGCTTCAGGAGAGTTTGCTTTTCATGTGGGGTTACCTGGCAAAAGTGGTGTAGGTGGAGGTATAGTTGCCGTTGTTCCAAAAGTCATGGGCTTGTCTGTATGGGCACCTGCTTTAAACACTCACGGTAATTCACTTGTTGGAACTATGGCACTTCAACTATTTACTGATAAAACTGGGTTATCAATTTTTTAATAAAATACATATCATAGAAGCACGGCTGTTTCATGCTAAAAGGTTACAAAGTTTTTTAATATCTCCTCCAATCATACGAATAGCTTGAGGAAAGTTTATATAATTTTCTCGTCTTAGTACATTCATGGCTATATTTCTTATTATTGAAAAGTTAGTTGGAG
>JAFLJV010000081.1 GCA_022712845.1 Sulfurimonas sp.
GTTTTAAAAAAATAATCTTGCACAAAATTTTTCATCGCCTTAGCTACGGCTAAGACTTAAAAAAAGTTTTGCACAATCCTATCTTTTTAAAACTCTCTGAGAATATGGTAATTATTTAGAGGGTTCAATATTATCGTATGTAAATTTTATTATAATTGTATCCTAAATAGGAGTGTTAATGAGATTAGAGAAAAAAGCAACTGTTGTCTCAACATCAGTTGCCGCTTTATTGGTATTTATTAAAATGACAGTAGGAATACTAAGTGGCTCTATCGCTGTTTTAGCCTCTGCAATTGATTCTCTGCTTGATTTAACTGTTTCATTATTTAACTATTTTGCATTACATAATGCCGAAAAAGAAGCTGATGATAATTTTAATTTTGGACGAGGAAAAATTGAACCATTAGCAGCAGTAATTGAAGGTACTGTAATAATTCTCTCCGCACTCTTTATATTTTATGAAGCACTAATTAAAATGGCTCATCCTAGAACTATGGAGTATATGACTGAAAGTATAATTGTTATGCTAGTTTCTATCGTTATTACAGCATTTTTAGTGATGTTTTTAAATTATGTTGTAAAAAAAACAAACAATATGGTTATAAAGGCAGATGCTCTTCACTATAAAACCGACCTTTTCTCAAATGGTGCAGTACTTATAGCACTTGCTCTTATCTCAATGACAGGAGAGGAGTTAATTGACCCAATATTAGGAATTTGTATAGCTATATACATGATTTACTCTTCTATTCCTATTATTAAAGAGGGTATATTAATGCTTCTTGATGCTGCACTTCCTGAAGATGATATACAAAAAATAAAAAATATTCTTGATAAGGAAACAGCAGCTACAAATTATCATTATTTACAAACAAGAGAATCAGGTTCAGATATATTTGTATCTGTGCATGTAGTATTTAATATTAGTATTTCATTATATGATGCACACTCCGTTTCAGATAAAATAGAATTTCAAATTAGACAACTTTTCAAAAATAAACAACTACATATACTAATTCATATGGATCCATATGATGATTCTGAAATTAATGAAATAGAAAGTGATTATTAAATACAAGAAAATAAACTATAGACTGTTACTTAAATTACAAAAATAATCTTTTTTTTTTATTATTTTTTAACTTTTAGAATTATATATGTTATTATAATTTGAATTTTTTAAAGGTTTGAATTTTGAAAGCACTTTTTATAGCTGTATTACTAATTATTTGTTCATGTCTAGTATCTGCAAAAGTTATTATAGGTGAATACACTATACAACCAGAAGCTAATCTTACAAAAGCTGATTTATCAGATACAAACCTCACTTACTCTCAATTTCATGGTTCTAATCTCTCAAATGCAAATCTTTCAAATGCTAATTTGTATAGTTCTTATTTTCAAGCTGCAAACTTAAATGACACAAATCTAACAAATGCTCAACTTCAATTTGCAAACTTTAGTTACGCAGACCTTAGTGGTGCTAATTTTAAAGGTGCAAATATTGAAAATGCTATATTTGACAATGCTATACTAGATAATACAACTTGGATAAATGGATTAAAATGTAGAAAAGGAAGTAGAGGGTCTTGCCGCTTAATATACAAAAAAAAGAAAAAAAAGCTTAGCCATACTATTAACTATAAAGGCAAAATTTTATCAAATAAAACTCTTGATAATTCTAATTTTGAAGGAGCCGATTTAAGAGGATCAAAATTTGTAAAATCTTCACTTAAGGGTGTTAATTTTAAAGGTGCTAACTTAATGGGAGCAACTTTTAAAAGTGCTAACTTAGAGGGTGCCGATTTCACTGATGCTAATCTTTATGGAACAGATTTAAGATGGTCCAACCTAAAAGATGCAAAGTTTGATGGTGCTTCTACAAAAAGAACTAGGTTTTCTCATGCAACATGGATAGATGGAAATATTTGTGCTAAAAAAAGTCGTGGAAAATGTAAGATAAAAACTAAATAATACATTGAAAATTAATTAATTTATGCAAGAAATAAAATATATATGCTATTATATTTAAAAAATTTATATTAACATGAGGTTATGATTTTGAGATTTTTTTATACTTTTATATTATCAATTTCTTGTACATTTTCTTTATCTGCAACACAAGTTGGTAAATTTAAAATAGAGCCTGGTGCCAACCTTTCAAAAGCTGATTTATCAAATATTGAACACGATTATGGTCAATTTCATGGTGCAAACCTTGTTGGTGCTAATCTTTCAAATGCTAAAATTGAGTATTCATACTTTCAAGCTGCAAATTTAAAAGATGCAAACCTCTCTGGTGCTAATTTAACAGGTGTTAATTTTAGCTATGCAAATTTAAGTGGTGCTAATTTAAAGGATGCAAACATAAGCTTTGCAAAATTTGATAATGCTAAACTTGATGATGCTACTTGGACTAATGGACTGAAATGTAGAAAAAACAGTCGAGGTTCTTGCAGATTTATATATAAAGCTAAAAAAAGAATCTCTAGTAGTACTATAAACTTTAAAGGCAAAGATTTATCAAATAAAACTATGAATAACTCTACTTTTATCAATGCTGATTTAAAAGGAACAAAATTTGTAAAATCCTCCCTTAAAAATGTAAACTTTTCTGGTGCAGATCTTACTGGAGCAACATTTAAAAGTGCAAATTTAGAAGGTGCTAATTTTTCTGGTGCAAATCTTTTTGGCACTGATTTTAGATGGGCTAATCTAAAAGATGTAAATTTTGATGGTGCCATCATTAAGAGAACAAGATTTTCTCATGCTACATGGATAGATGGTAGCACTTGTGGGAAAAAAAGCTTAGGAAAATGTAAAAAAGCTAAATAATTTTAAATTATTTAGCGTATTCAATTGCCCTTTTTTCACGAATAACATTAACTTTTATCTCACCTGGATATTGAACTTTTTCTTCAATTTCTCGTGCTATCTCTCTTGCTATTAAAATTGATTCATCATCATTAATCATAGAAGCATTAACTATAACTCTCACTTCTCTTCCAGCATTAATTGCGTAAGCTTGTTTAACTCCTGAGTGTTGAGATGCTATCTCTTCAATCTCTGTGATTCTTTTTAAAAAGCTCTCTAAAACTTCTCTTCTAGCACCAGGACGAGCTGCTGAGAGAGCATCTGCCGCACAAACTGCTCCACACTCTATACTTTTAATCTCTTCATGACCATGATGAGCATAAATAGCATTAATTACTATACTGTTTTCATCATATCTATTACATATATCAGCACCTAAGTCAACATGATTACCATCTTGATCATGTGTTAAAGCTTTTCCTATATCGTGAAGAAGTCCTGCTCTTTTTGCAAGTTTTATATCTCCACCCATTTCAGCTGTCATTATTCCAGCTAAATGTGCAACTTCAAGTGTATGAACCAATGCATTTTGACCATATGAAGCACGGTAACGAAGTTTTCCAATAAGCTTTGTTAGTTCAGGATGCACTGCACCAATATTCATATCTGCTACTATCTCTTCACCTTCACTAAGTATACCTGCTTCAAATTCATCACAAACTTTTGCATATATATCTTCAATTCGAGCAGGTTGAATTCTACCATCATCAATAAGAAGCTCTATAGTTTTTGTTGCTATCGCTCTACGGTAAAGATTAAAACTACTTACTAAAATTGCATTTGGTGTATCATCAATAATAATATCTACACCTAAAAGTGTCTCAAGGGTTTTAATATTCCTACCCTCTTTACCAATTATACGACCTTTAAGTTCATCATCACTTAAATGAATATGATTAGTTAATTTTTCAGAAGCAAACTCCCCTGCAAATCTACTAGTTGCTTGAGATAAAATAAAATTTGCTTTTTCTTTAGCTTCTTCTTTTGCTTTATTTTCATATTTTCTAATAATATGAGCAATATCTCCACGAGATTTTTCTTCTATTTTTTCTAATAAAAGAGTTTTTGCTTCATCTTCTGTCATCCCTGCACTATGTTCTAATGTGTGCAGTGCTTCATTCACTTTTTGCTCATACTTTTTTTTTAGCGAGTCTAAAGATTTTTCACTTCTTTGTAAATCAACTTTTTTTGCTTTTAAAGTTACTATATCATCATGAATTCTTTTCTCTTCATCTTGTTTATAGCGTTTAAAAGCTTGCTCTTTTCGTATTACATCATCTTCTCTTTGATGAAGATCAGCTTTTGCTCTTTGCTTTACACTTTCAAATTTTTTTGTAGCTTCTAACTCAATTTCATGAGACTTTGTATTAGCTTTATTTAAAAGTTGTTGTGCTTCATTTTCAATCGCACTAGCTTGTGCTTTAGCTTTTTCAACATAAATATCAAAATTAGCATTAGTCATTTTTTTAGAAATTAAAAAACCGACGATCCCACCAATAGTGGCTGTAACACCACCTATTAGCATTCCACTTATCATTTTATTTCCTATTTCTAGCCATAACAGTATTTTGCATTCTAAAATATGGAGTAATTATTACATCACATGTTATATCATGATCATCACAAATAATTTTTTTTGTATAACAAAATTCTGACTGTATAAAAATTATATAAGGTTTTTTTTTCAATTTTGCAAAGAAACGATCATACATCCCTTTTCCAAAACCAACTCTTTTTAAATTTCCATCAACACCCACTATAGGTACTATGGCTATATCTATATTTTTAATTTTTTTTAAACTGTTTCCCGCTTCATAAATATTAAACTTCTTCTTCTTGAGCGGTAATCTAAATGGTACCATCTTAAAACTTTCGCCTTCCATAAATGGAACAAATATATCGGATTTATGTCGTTGTTTTTTAATAGTTTTCATTATATTTGCTTCCATTAACATTGGGATATAGCATAATATTTTTTTATTTTTAACTCTTTTAAGTTCTTTTTGTAAAAGAGAATTTATTTTTGCATCTTTATATATACGATTAAATTTTGATTTTTTTTTGATTTTTTTAAGACAATTTTGTCTAAATGTTGTTTTTGTAAGAGGCATATTAAATCTTTATGGATATAATTTCGTTTATTTTACTCTAAAACAGAAAACAAGGTTATAAAATGCTTAAAAAATCCATACTATTTGTCTTACTAATATCTATCCTTCTATTACAAGGATGTTCAGACGATGAAAGCTCAAATGCAAATGATATGGTTTCAAAAACTGAATATATATTAACTGCTCTTGATAAAAAACAATATATCGTAAAAAAGGATGGTGATGGGTTTATACTAAATGGAGCAGAAGGTAAAATTATTATTTTTGATATATTTGCTACTTGGTGTCCACCATGTCGTGCAGCTGCATCACATCTCACTTCTCTTCAAAAAAAATATAAAGATGATCTTATAATTATAGGTCTAACTATTGAAGATGAAATTTCAAATGAAGAACTATTGGAATTTAGAAAAGAATATAAAGCAGATTATATATTAACAAATTCTCCACAAAGCCGTCGTCTAATAAATGCTATAGCAACTAAATTAGAAATGGGAGAAA
>JAFLJV010000082.1 GCA_022712845.1 Sulfurimonas sp.
TAGATATACCGTAATTTTCAGAACCATTTTTAATGATTAAAATCTCTTCAATTTGCATCTTGACTACCCCTGTTGAAGCTCATCCGCCATTACAGCTAAATCCTCTACACCCTCACCAATGTGTGAGACAGTTTCTATAATTAATTCACTAGCTTTACGAGATTACATTGCATTTCTTGCACTAAGTTCTACAGCTTTTTGTATTTCACTTATACCTATCATAACTTGATTCATACCTTCAAGATTTTGATCATTTACTGCTTTTAATCCTGTATACCTATCAAGTAAATCAACTAACATATCAGTAATTTTAATAATATCATTAATCAAAGCATCTAGTAAAGATTGTTCACTTCCTTGAGAAGTTAAAAGATTATTCCAATCAGTTCTAACTATTTCAATTTCAGAGTTCATTGACTCAACAATATCATTGATTTTATCTGTATTTGATTCTGAATCTTTTGCTAAATTTCTAATGTCAGCAGATACAACGGCAAAACCTTTACCAAAATCACCAGCACGAGCAGCTTCAATAGAACCACTAATAGCGAGCATGTTTAACTGAACTATAGAATTAGAGATATTTCCTACTGTTTTATCAACATTTTTAGTCTCTTTAACTATTACATTTAACTCACCTGCAGCACCATTTCCTTGTGTTATAGAATCATTAAATGCAGCTTTGATTTCATTCATAGTATTTTTTACAACTGTAAAAGAAACTTTTAAAAGATCAAAATTTCTTCTAGCAATCTCTATAAGTTTATCAATATCTTTAGCAGCAGATATACCAGCTTCTATAAGTTCCTTATTGTTTATTGCACTTTTATTTGTTGTATGTGATGATGATTCTATCTGATTTAGGGCAGTTGTAACATCCTCTAGTGCATTTTGAATCTCTTCCATTGAGCCACCAATAGTATCAGCGGAGAGTGCTATATCTTCTGCTGATTTCATTGTGTCTGTAGAGTATTTTAACTCTTCTGCTAAGCTTGAAAGCTCTTTTATATCATCTTCAGTTTGTGAAAGTGCATCTGATTGAATATCTATACCGTTTAAAGTTTTTTCAACAGATTGAGCAATCTCACTTGATGCACTAGCAATTTCTTGTGAGCCTTCATTTATTTTAGAAACTACGTCACCAAGTTTTTGAGTATGTGTATTTACACTTCTTGCCGCTTCAACAGAATAAACTGCAATTTTTGTAAGCTCTTCCATCTTAAGACTAAGAGCATTACCTTTTGTTCCATTTGTAGAAATGATTACAGTAGTATCACCAATACTTGTAATTATATTGTCTATACTACCTTGGATTTTATTTACAAGTTCTGAGATAAACTCAGCATTCTTTTCACTTTCTCCAGCTAAAGCACGAGTTTCATCAGCAACAACTGCAAAACCTTTTCCATGTTCTTTTGCACGACTTGCTTCTATTGCCGCGTTTAATGCCAATAAGTTTGTCTGATCAGCAATTTTTGCAATAAAACCAACAGCATCACCAATATTTTGTGATGAAACTTTTAACTCTTCAGATTTTGTTGAAGATTCTTTTGCAACTTTTACTGCAATATCCATTCTTGTAACAGAATCACTTATTTTGTCAACTGAAGACATAATATTGTCTCCTGTAGATAAAGTTGAAGAGATAACCATGTTGATAGTTGAGTTCATCCTACTAATATTACTGTTTATACTCTTTACATTTGATAGAGCTTGTTCACTTGCCCCATTATTTTCTTCAGCAGCAGTTGCAATTTGTTCCATCGAGGATTTAAGCTCCTCTATTGCACTTACACTCTCCTGAGCATTTTCAAGTATTGTCATTGAAACACCAGCTATGCTTTCACTAATTTGCTGTTGTTTTGCCAATGTTCTTTGACGTCTTTTATCATTCCCACCAGATGCAGCTGTAGATAAAGATGAATCTGAATCTAAATTATTTTTTTTCACTAATGCCATTATAAATTCCTTTTAATCTTAATCTAATGTTGCATAAAGTTCAAGAGCTTTTTTAATATCTTCTCTTGATGGCTTAATTCTAATAGAAACATATTTTGTATTTCCAGATTTATCAACTGAACGAAGTACCGTTGCATACACCCAGTAATGACCTCCACCTTTTCGAGCATTTTTAACATACCCTGTCCAAAAACCTTTACTTTGAACATCATCCCAAAGAGATTTAAAGGCAGCTCTTGGCATATCTGGATGACGAACTACATTATGTGGTTGCCCAATTAAATCATCTCTAGTCATATTCGCTATTTTTAAAAAAGAGTCACTAGCATATTCAACTATTCCCTTTTCATCTGTTTCACTTAATAGATATAAATCATCATATAAAACTTCACCATCTTCTAAGAATGTTAAGCCATCAGTAGAAATATCATTTTTATTGTTTGACACTGGAAACCTCCGCTAATAAATTGTGAACTAGTATACTACAAAAAAAGTGTCAAAAAGTGTCAAAAAGCATTAGAAAAAAATAAAAATAAAAATTTACTACTTATGTTGCAAAAAGTTACTATTTAATTATGTTATGTGTTGTTATTGTAGGCTGTGTGAGTTAAAAACCCCTATAAAAAGGGTTTTTATAAGAAAAGAATATATTTATTATTTAGATATTATCACGAATACCTAAATCTTCAACTAGTTTAAGATAAGAATCTTTATCTTTTCTTTTGAAATATTTCATAAGACGACGACGTTGTCCTACTAATTTTAATAACCCTAATCTAGATGCGTGATCTTTCTTAAAAGTTTTTAAATGCTCAGTTAATTCACTGATTCTTTCTGTTAATAGTGCAATTTGAACTTCACTTGAACCAGTGTCATTCTCTTTGCGACCAAACTTTGTTACAATTTCTTGTTTTTTAGCCGAATTTAAAGCCATAATAGCCTCCAAAAGGTATATTGATCTAACTGTTATACATATAATAATGTATAAAGCTGAAGTGAAATAATATCCAATTTTTTCTTTTATTTCAACTTCTTTTGATATAATCAACAAAAAAATAAAATAAAGAAAAAATATGTTAATAACTCGTGCTAGTGAATATGCAATACTCTCTCTTATAGTTTTATCAAAAGCCCAATCTCCAGTAGACAGTGAAACATTATCTAACCAGCTTATGATTCCTAAAAGTTTTTTAGCAAAAATTCTACAAGCTTTAGCAAAAAAAGGTATATTAAAATCATACAAAGGTGTTAATGGTGGGTTTGCTCTTTTGCTAGAGGCAAAAGAAATTAATATGCTTCAAATAATATCATGTGTTGAAGGCAAAGCACCAGCTGTTTTTGATTGTGCTGCATCAATTGAAAACTGCCCATCTGATAGAGCACAAATGTGTTACATCTGGCCTTTTTTAAATAAACTTCAAGG
>JAFLJV010000083.1 GCA_022712845.1 Sulfurimonas sp.
AACAAATATTGGTGGGGAGTTTATGGATGAAGATAAGCAAACTAGAGTTAAAGAGATTGCAAAAATAGAGTGGGAAAGAAATTTTGATGACTCTCTAGGTCTTGGTGAAATTGAGATTCTTAGATATGATAAAAGTTCAGCACAAAAACTTCCAGCAATAGAAAAATTACTGAGTGATAAAAAACAACATATTATAAAAAGAGAACATTTTGATTATGAAGCATATGAACAAGAAGGATTTAAAGAGGAAGTTCCAGAATATTTATATAATTATGGAGAAATATATAACCTCTGCATAGCCAAGGGAACACTAACCCCCGAAGAGCGATATAAAATAAATGAGCATGTAATCATGAGTATAAAAATGCTTGAAAAGATTCCTTTTCCGGCACATCTTACAAAAGTACCTGAGTATGCCGGTACACATCATGAGACACTAATTGGTAATGGTTATCCAAGACAACTTAGTAAAGCTAATTTATCTATCCCAGCTAGAGTTATGGCAATAGCAGACATCTTTGAAGCATTAACAGCATCCGATAGACCTTATAAAAAAGCTAAGACATTATCTGAGTCTATTAAAATAATGAATTTTATGGTTAAAGATAAACATATTGATGAAGATTTATTTAAACTATTTTTGACATCAAATCTACATGTAGAGTATGCTAAAAAATATTTAAAAGAAGAACAAATTGATGAAGTAGATATTGGACAATATCTTTAAAAGATATTGTTTATTTTACTGGAGAAAAAGGAACTAGCGCTGAACCCCAAGTTAATCCACCACCAAAAGCGTCAAGTAACATTAACTCTCCAGATTTAAGAGTCCCTTGTTCATAGATATCGTTTATAGCCATAGGTATTGAAGCACCAGAAGTGTTTCCATATTTTGCAACTGTAAGAACTACTTGTTCAGGTGCTAACTTAAGAGCATCTCCAACAGCTTTTATAATTCTATAATTTGCTTGATGTGGTACGAAGTGCTTAATAGCAGAACTTTCTATATTATTCTCAGCTAAGATTTCAACAACATCTTTTGTTAAAGTACGAACTGCAACTTTAAAAGTTTCATTTCCCTTCATCTGCATAAAACAGCTTGAAGCTTCTTGCTCTAGTGACTCATTTATAATAGTATCATGAGCTGAACCAGAACCACCATTTGGAGTCATTAGTAAATCAGCATATGCACCATCTGCACCAGTATGAACATCAATGATAGCTTCATCTTTATTATCAGTCGCAGAGATAACAGCAGCACCAGCACCATCACCAAAAAGGATACATGTACCACGGTCAGTATAGTCGGTAATAGCAGATAATTTCTCAGCACCAATAATTAGAACATTTTTTTTCATTCCAGATTCAATAAATGCTTTTGCTATTGAAAGGATATATACAAAACCAGTACATGCAGCAGAAATATCAAATGCTGTTACATTTCCAAGTCCAAGTTTAGTAGAGATAATTGTAGCTGTTGAAGGCATACAAAAATAATCAGGAGAGATAGTTGCACAAACAACCATATCAATCTCTGATTTATCAAGACCAGAACGCTCTATTGCTAACTCAGCAGCTTTTACACCAAGATCAGATGTGTATTCATTGTCTGCCGCAATACGACGCTCTTTAATACCTGTTCTTTTAGTAATCCACTCATCTGTAGTATCAACCATATGTGAGAGATCTTCATTTGATAATATTTTCTCTGGTACATATGCACCTATTGAACGAAATGCAGCATATGCCATTAAATATTCTCCATAGATTGTTGTTCTTGTTTAGCTTTTAATTCAGCTATTCTTGTAACAATATTATCATTTACACCTGTTTCAGTGTATGTAATTGCTTGAAAAATTGCATTTTTAATTGCTTTTGGTCCAGATTTACCATGACTTACAATTGCACAGCCTTTAATACCTAAAAGTGGTGCTCCACCAACTTCTTCATAATCCATCTGTTTTTTAAGAAGTTTAAAAACTTTTCTCATTAAAAGTGCACCAGTAATTGCAATAGGAGACTTTCTAATATAATCTTTAATCAATCCAGATATAGTAGCTGCTACACCTTCACTTGCTTTTAAAACAAGATTTCCAATAAAACCATCACATGTAATTACATCACAAGATGCATTGAAGATATCTCCACCTTCAACATTTCCTTTAAAGCCTTTGTAACCTTGAAGAGCTTTAAATGCTTCTTTAGTAACTTCATTACCTTTTGATTTTTCTTCACCATTTGCAAGTAAACCAATGCTTGGAGTACCTATACCAAACATATCTTCAGCATAACATCCACCCATAATTGCAAACTGCACTATGTGTTCTGCTTTAGAATCAACATTTGCACCAGCATCAAGTAAAATAGAACGTTTAGTATTTTTTGTAGGCATTAAAGCAGCTAGTGCTGGACGAAGAACACCTTTAAGACGACCAAGTCTTAGAGTTGCAAGTGTCATAGTAGCACCACTATGTCCCGCAGATACAACACCATCAGCTTCACCAGTTTTCACTAAATCAACAGCTTTATATATTGTACTTTCTTTTCTTTTTACTGCATCAGTAGCAGCATCACCCATGTCAATAACATCATCGGCTTCTACGATAGAAATCTTATCTCTATAACGTTTTGGTAACAGAGGTAAAATTTCGGATTTTTTTCCTACGAGAATAGGTATAAATTTTTTCTTTTTAAGTGCTTGGATTGTTCCCTTAACAATTGGTGCAGGACCAAAGTCCCCACCCATTGCGTCAATAGCAATTTTAACCATTGACTATTTGTACTCACCAGTAGTTGGGTTGATATGGTGTGGAAGTTTATAAGTTCCATCTTTATCTTTAACTGGTTTAGCTAAAGTAATTTTATAATGAGTTCTTCTCTTCGCTCCACGTGAATGAGAGACTCTTCTTTTAGGTACTGCCATAATATTTTCCTTTAATTTTATTTTTTTTCATAAAACAAAATGAAAGGAAACCTCTCATCTTGTTAGATAGTTATCTAGTCTTTACAGTTTTTGCAAGTGTTGTAATCACTCTTGATTAGTTCAACTTCTGATTTTAATATATCTTGTAAATCTGCTGTATCGTCTAAACACTCTACAACATCTAACAAAGTATCATCATTAGCAGAATAGATACCACTGTGAAGATAAAATTCAATATCTTCATTGACATCTAAATCAAACTCATCAGCACAAACATTACAGTCTGTGTTAATTTTTCCACTCAATTTTGCTTTGAGTAGAATTAATTTGTTGGCATCATACTGTAAACAACCTTTAAAAGTTATTTCATCAAATTTTTCTTCAAAATCTAATGGTGTTGAGCCAACCTTAATTAATCTTATTTTCATAAACTATTAATTAAGAAATTTCTCTTTCTGAGAAAAAGAATGCAATTTCAATTGCTGCATTTTCAACAGAGTCACTTCCGTGAACTGCATTAGCATCTATATTTTCAGCGAAATCTGCACGGATTGTACCAGTTTCAGCTTCTTTAGGATTAGTAGCGCCCATTAAGTCACGGTTAATTTGCATAGCATTTTCACCTTCTAAAACAGTTACTACAACTGGACCACTAATCATGAAGTCAACTAAGTCACCAAAGAAAGGTCTCTCAGCATGAACAGCGTAAAATGCTTCCGCATCCATACGAGAAAGTTGAATCTTTCTTGTAGCTGCTACTTTAAGACCATTACTCTCAAATCTGTCTAAAATCTTTCCGATAACACCTTTAGCAACTGCATCTGGCTTAATTATTGATAGTGTTCTTTCCATCAAATCTCCTGTAAATATATAAAATTAGAACGGAATTATACCTAAATAAAAATCTATTTGTATTTAAATTTAAAAAATTATGAAGTTTGGTGTAAAAATTGTAGATTAATGGAAAGGTGTAGAACACAAAGAGTGTTCTACAAAAGAAAGCTTAGTCGATAATATTTTCTTTATTACTTCTTTGATCATCCGTAATATCATCACGATGCTCTGGGCTATCACCGATAGCATCCCAAGTAATACATCCCTCAGTTGGACAAGCTGTAGCACAAGCTGGTTCATCATGATGACCAACACATTCTACACATTTATCACCATATACGAAATAAATGTCCTCATCCTCTGGATTATCATCCTCATCTACAATTGCCTCTACTGGACATTCATCTATACAAGCGCCACAATTGATACAAGTATCATTAATAATTACTGACATATTTTCTCCTAAATATTTTATACGCTAACTATACACTTTAGAATTTTAAATATAGCTAAAATGAAGTCAATTCAAATTAAACTTCTCCAAGTGTTACGCTTTATAGTCCTAAATAGTTTCGAATTTCTTCTACTTTATCAAGTTTTTCCCATGTAAAATCACTATCTTCTCTTCCAAAGTGCCCATAAGAAGCAGTTTTTCTATAGATTGGACGAAGTAAGTCTAAAGATTCTATAATTCCTTTTGGAGAAAGATCAAATAATTCTTTAATACATGATTCTATTTTTTCTTCATCAACTTTTCCCGTTTTATGTGTATCAACCATTATAGATACGGGTTGTGACACACCTATAGCATAAGCAATTTGAATCGTAACCTTATCACAAGCTCCACTTGCCACAAGGTTTTTAGCAACGTGGCGAGCTGCATACGCAGCACTTCTATCAACTTTAGTAGGGTCTTTACCTGAAAATGCTCCACCACCGTGAGGACAAGAGCCACCATATGTATCTACAATGATTTTTCTTCCAGTTAGTCCCGCATCACCCTGTGGTCCACCTATTACAAATTTTCCAGTTGGATTGATATGGTAAACTGTATCTTCAGTAATCATATCCTCTGGAATCACATATTTGATAACTTCTTCAATCATATCTTTACGAATTTGTTCTTGTGAAATACTTGGGGCATGTTGCGTAGAGATAACAACCGTATCAACTGAGACTGGTTTATCTCCTACATATTTTACACTTACTTGTGCTTTACCATCAGGACGAATATAAGGGACTATCCCCTCTTTTCTAACCTCCGCTAGTCTTTGTGTTAAACGATGTGCCAAGTGAATAGGAATGGGCATGTATACATCTGTTTCTCTACACGCATATCCAAACATCATACCTTGGTCACCAGCACCAAGTTCACCACTCGCTTGATCTACGCCTTGATTTATATCTGGAGACTGTTCACCAATTCCATTTAAAATTGCTGCAGCACGGTAGTCAAAACCATAGGTTGCATCTGTGTATCCTATCTCTTGAATAACTTTTCTTGCAATCTCTTGCATTGGGGCATACGCCGTTGTCTTCAATTCGCCTGCGATTACACAAAAACCATTAGATACTACAGTTTCACACGCAACACGTGCTTCTGTATCTCTCTCAATTATATAATCCAGAATTGCGTCACTGATTTGATCTGCCATCTTATCAGGGTGCCCTTCTGTTACAGACTC
>JAFLJV010000084.1 GCA_022712845.1 Sulfurimonas sp.
ACTCATCATTTTATCTCAAGAGTACAAGGAAACAAACTAAAAGCAAAAAATGAGATTCGTGTATCTTCTATGTTTAAAAAAGTTCCACAAGAGTTTTTAGAGATGATAGCTGTACATGAATTAGCTCACTTTAAAGAAAAAGAGCACGACAAAGCCTTTTATAAACTATGTGAACACATGCAAGCAAACTACCACCAAGTAGAGTTTGATTTGAGACTTTATCTTACTTATGTTGATATAAATGGTAAGTTGCAAGAGTGGAATTGAATAAATTAAAAATATGTCAATTTGTCATATATTTTAATATTTAAAGTTACATTTGTATACAATATTCAATAAATAAAAGATAAAAAATTTACTTGAACGAATTGGAGAAATAAAATGAATATAGATTTTTTAACATCATCTCAAAAACTTCAAAACTTTGTAATCTTCAAAATAGATAGTGCAAGAGTAAATGTAGATGTCTTTTTTCATGAAGAGACCTTATGGCTTACTCAAAAGCAGTTAGCAGAACTTTTTGAAACAACCACGCAAAATATTACCTTACACTTAAAAAATATCTATAAAGAGTTAGAAATAGATGAAAATGCAACTTGTAAGGATTTCTTACAAGTTCAACAAGAGGGCAATAGAGAAGTAAAAAGAAAACGTAAATATTATAATTTAAAAGCAATAACAGCAGTAGGTTACAGAGTAAATTCACACCGTGCTACAGAGTTTCGTAAATGGGCTACAGAGATTTTAGAGGAGTATATAGTAAAAGGTTTTGCTATGGATGATGAAAGACTAAAAGGTATTCATCATTTTGGAGTTGATTATTTTGAGGAGCAGTTAGACCGCATAAGAGAGATACGATTAAGTGAGAGAAGGTTTTATCAAAAGGTTGCAGATATTTATGTACTTAGTGCCGATTATGATAAAGATGATGAAAAGACTAAAGAGTTTTATGCAACACTTCAAAATAAACTGCATTGGGCTATTTGTGGTAAAACAGCAGCTGAGATAATTTATACTCAAGCAGATGCAAAAAAGATATTTATGGGTCTTAAAACTTGGAAAAATGCACCAAGTGCAAAGATACTCAAATCAGATGTAACAATAGCGAAAAACTATCTAAATGAAGAGCATATAGAGCAGTTAAAACGAATGGTATCTGCTTATCTTGATTTAGCAGAAAGTAGGGCTTTACGAGGAATTGTTACAAATATGAAAGATTGGGTAGAATTTTTAAATAAATTTTTGGCACTATCTGATTACCCAATTTTACTTGATAATGGAAAGATATCAGCTTTAGAAGTAAAGTTAAAAGCTCACTCAGAGTATGAAGAATACAGAATAATACAAGACAAAAAATATGTAAGTGATTTTGATGAACTACTTCTTGATATGGAAAAGGATAAATCTAAAAATTAATCCAATTCCAAAATTTTCTGCTCATAACCACTCTCTATTTCATCAAGCTCATTTTGAACAACTTCAAGAAGCTCAAAATTTTCTTCAACTTCATTTTCTTGCGTAGATACTAATTTTGAGAGTTCCATTAGTTTAGAGCTATCTCCACTATTTGAGATTTCTATGAGTTGTTCATGATTTTGCTCTAAAAGCTCTTCTGTTTTCATAATAGCTTTTTCTAATTTATCAACTTTTTTCTTTAGAGGTGATGTTAGTTTGTTACGCTCTCTTACTAGTTCAGCTTTTAGTTTTTTGTTCTCATTTCTATTGCTTTTTGGAGCAGCTTTAATTTTTTCTTCTTGCTCCTCGCCACCCAGGTGGTTTCTCTCTTTGGCTTTGCCAAATTCACCTTGATCTTCCCAACCAACCTTTTCTAAAAATAGGTCATAACCACCGTCAAAGTATTCAGCACCATTTTTTGCAAAAATGATAAGTCTATCACATACACGACGAAGTAGTTCTTCTGAGTGAGTTACTATAACAACTGCACCTTCAAAGCTTTTTATAGCTTTTGTTAGAGCTTCTATGGAATCCATATCTAGGTGATTTGTAGGCTCATCAAGGAAAAGTAAGTTGACATCACGAGCTAAAATTTGCCCTAACATTACACGACTTTTCTCTCCACCTGAAAGAAGTGAGACTTTTTTATCAGCAGAGTCACCACTAAACATCATAGCTCCACTAATGCTTCTTATTGTTTGAGTGGGGAGTTTTGTATTTGCTGAATGAATCTCATCCATAACTGTATTTTCTGGGTGGAGTCTAGCTATATTTGTTTGTCCAAAATGAGCAAAACTAACACTTGGATGAGAATTAACTTCACCTGTTAGTTGTTTTAACTCACCTGCAAGGGTATTTAAAAGAGTTGATTTTCCTTTTCCATTTTTACCAATAATCCCAATACACTCACCTTTTTGTATGTTAAATGAAATATTTTTAAAAAGGACATTATCAGATGAATAACCAAAGCTCAAATCTTTTACATCAAGCATAACTTTTGATGGAGTGTCTTTGTAGTTAAAGTTAAATGCAAGTGAGTTGTCAAATCCTAAGTGATCAAGTAAATTCATTTTTTCTAGTTGTTTTACTTTTGATTGAGCCAAAGAAGCT
>JAFLJV010000085.1 GCA_022712845.1 Sulfurimonas sp.
CTGCATCTGTTGTTGTATAGTTAAATGTAACTACTAAATCTGATTTTGGAGCTTCAGTGATTGTTACTGTGTACTCAGTTGTACTCTCACCTTCAACTACATCTGATGGTCCCTCTAAGCTAACAATCGCTGTATCACTAATATTTACTTCAGTACGACGAATATCTTCATTAAAATCTTCTCTATTTTCTTCATTATTTCCAAATGCTCTTTGTCTAAGGTCTGCATTGATATCACCAATAGCATTATTTGAATCACTAAATACCGCTTCTCCACCTTCTGTAGATTCTGTAGCTTCTTCACCAGCGGCAGTTTCTAAATCTTCTATATTAACTATTTCATCATTATTTTCTAATATGCTTTGTAATGAGTCTTTTTGTGTTACAGTATCTTCTTTTGCAAATTCTTGGTTTGATAAAGAAGAATCAAAAAGTTGTTTTTCTTTACCTGATATATTTAAAGTAGTTCCATCAGGCATAGACACTACAACATTGTCAGAAATTATATTATTTTTACCACCAACAATTGATTCACCCTCTAAAATTTCAGAACCTTTTGAAACTTCACGAAATGAATTATCTAAACCTTTTACATAAAATGTACCTTCAGTGCTTATAACTTTTCCAATAATTTTCAACATGCAATACTCCAAATATAGTTTTATTATGTCAATGATATAATAATTTTGAAATATAGTATATTGTACTT
Organism: Sulfurimonas sp.; assembly: GCA_022712845.1. The sequence goes on from JAFLJV010000085.1 coordinate 709, forward strand.
GAGTACAATGTTTAAATAGAAATTGATTTTTATGATTATTATATGGTGGTGGACAAGGAGAGATTCGAAAAAAACCTATGCTAAAAACCTGGTTTTTTGACATATTATTCTTACTATGATATACTTTTATTGATGTACAAATTTATCTCCTGTCTAGTTGATTACTAGACACTAAAGAGGTTAGGTTAAGGCTTTCGGGTCTTAGCCTTTTTTTTTGCCAATTTTTTTGGTAAGGTTGGGGTGGGAGTGGACTCTTTAGAAATAAGGAGAAAGTTTGTACACTCGAATAGTAGTAGTCTTTTTAGTGTTAATGGTGTTCGCACCTATTTTACATTAATCAAAACAGAGGAATTAATCACTCCTCTGGCTATTATTTTATTTAGGTATAAACATTTCTCTTAATATTTTCATATTTTTTTCTGTAGATTTTTCTAATTTTTTATTAATTCTTTCTATTTCATCATCATCAGTTCCGTAAAGCATTTTTATCACTTGTTGTTCTGTTTGGTATTCTTTATATTCTCTAACTACAACTATAATTGTAATTATTATAAGACATATAGCGATAATGCTAATACCAATAGTTTTAATATTATATTTTTTAAAATCATTATTTTTATTATGTGTGTATGTTTTGTTGAAATTAGTGTTTTTATTTGATGTATATATTTTTTTAGTTTCAGTAGTTTTATTTATATTTTTTAAATTATTTTTTAAAAATTCTTCCTTATTACAACTAGGACAAATTTTACTAAAGTATTTATTTCCACAATTTCTACATATTGCCATTTATTTACCTTATTTTTATTTATGGATATTGTAAATTCACATTACATTTTATTTTTGTTTGAAATAATAATTTAAATTTTCCTTTGAATACTTCTTTATTTATTCCTAACATATATGCGTATGATGTAGTGATATTTTTTCCTTTTTCGGTTAATAAGGTTATCCTTTTCATGCATTTTTTAGGTTCTGTATTTAAATTAATAAATCCATCCTTAGTAGTCTCAAATATTCTTACATATTCTTTGCTTGAATGTTCAAACCTTGTAGTTCCTCTAGGTATATTTTGATAATATGTTTCTGTACTATTACTCGAACTTAAATTAGTATAATTTTGACTTTCTTTAGCTTGTCCTATTTTATAATATATTATAAATCTTACTAGTGTTTTTTCTTTAGGTACTATAAATTTTTTAGACTGTTTTTTAATCGCTTTCTTTATGATTTTATCTAGCTTTCTATTATTACTCTTTTTTAAAAATTTGAATTTAATAATCTTTGAATTTTCATCTATATAAAAGCTGATTATATTTTTCTCTTTTAAATAGTCAAGTTTTAATTTTTTAATTTCTTTGTTTAACATTTTTTGTAAAATTTCTATGTTCTCATCTTGATTATCTAAAATATAATCTTTTTGTTCATCACTTAAATTTACATTTTTATACAATGCTTTCATGTTTTGGTTAACTTCAACATTAGCATTTAAGCTGATTATCAATATTAAGAAAAATATTATTATTTTCATTTTAATGCCTTATTTTAATTTAAATTTGCCACTACTGGCTTTTTCTTTTATAGCTTTTAAGTTTTCAAGATGTTTTTCTGTGGCTTCAATGCTTTCATCTAGTGCCATGCCTTGATTAATTAATCTAACTAAGTCAGGTCTTTCTTTTTCCCATTTATTTAAATTTTGTCTAGTTGTTCCTAGAAGTTTTGCTAAATCTTCTTTTGTCATAATAGATTACCTTTTTATTAATATTTAGTTACAATAGTTTACATATTAAGCTTATCTAAAGTTAAAATAGGTTACAATATATACATATAAAGGGTAACATAGTTTACATTTTAAGGAAGTGACAAAATGCAAGTAAATATCCAAAACATTCAAAGACCTACTTTATTTCGAGAGTTCTTTGATAAATTGATTACATATTCTAATGAGGTTATAGAGTATATAAATACATCTACTATTAATAATGTCACTTCTCTAACTATCGTAAAACCGCGATATCTCTTGTGAATACTATCAAAAATAACATTAATCATACATATATGCAAATCAAAACAATGTTTAAAAACTTATTTCAAAGGATTACAAATTAAAACAACGCAGTCACTTAACTGTATACAGAGTTTGATGTAAGGCGTTCAATTGACAAGCATTGAGTTAGAACTTGTTAAAAGCTAATCTCCCCTCTTCAGTCGCTTCTAGAGGGTCAAAAAAAGTGACAAATTAAGTTCATAGAGTATAAATATTTATATTTTTTAAACTTAATTCAATGACAGTTGGTTAAGTAATAAATTAACGCTGAGGAGCGACAAAATGCAAGTAATCAAAAGAGGTTTTAATATAAAGAGTGAAGTTTTAGATATATCATCTATTAAGCCAGCTGATAGCGGAAAACTACAAGATGGTAGAGAGTATAGTGCATCTGTTAAATTTAGAAGTACAAATGTTACAGAAGATAACTTTGAAGATACTTTTAAAGAGATAGAAGAAATTATTGAGTATCAAGTACCTTGCTCTAGTGCAAAACAAGCTTCACAAGTAACTGACATACTAAGAAAACTTAGAGCTACAAATACTCCTGTATATATTAACACTGGTGTTCCTAGAAAATATGAGGGACAGCAAATATATAGTGCAAAAAGTTTAGATTTAGGGGATAAATTTTTACTTCTAAATGGTGCAAAACAAAAGTCTACGACTCAAGAACAAAAAGCAAGTTAAGTAGTAAAAGATGAAAAATATTAAATCTAAAATTACTAATATTCAAAAAGAGATAGTTTATTAATTATGCTTAAAGCCTCGTCATAGCAAAGCGATAGAGGTAACAAACGATTAGTGCGTTCGTACTTAAAATCAGGTTGCATTGCAGTTAAGATTATGCTGATAATTTTTTTATAAAAGGTGTTTTACATGAAGAATTTTTTTATTAAGTTATTTGCATTATTTGCAGTAATGGGTTTACTTGCTACGCAAGCAAGTGCGGCTTTAACTGCTCCTGATTTTACTGGTGCAAGTGCTGATGTAACTACAGTTGTTGTTGCTATTATCGGTTTTGTTGTAATCATTTTTGGTTTCAAAAAAGTACTTGGTATCTTAAGAGGTTAGCAGTTTGAAAAAAAGCATTTTAATAATACTCCTCCTTGTATTTGTTAATAATGCTTTTGCTCTAGTTGCTAGTGATATTGATATGTCAAGTGCCACAACTGATGTAACTACTATTATTGTTAGCATATTGTCTTTTTTAGTCCTTTTAATGGGTTATAAAAAAGTACTTTCTCTTTTAGGTAGGTAGATGAAAATTTACCTACTTTTAGTTTTTTTAATAGTATCAAACAGCTACGGCTATGTAGATATGAGTGATACTATTAATAGAGCTAATGACTTAAATATGACAAGTCAAGATTATGCTTATGCAATGGCAATAAGTGGAGCATTTAGCGGTTTGCTTTTTGGCTTATTTTTATGGAAAGTTAAATAAAATTTTAGGAGTGATAAAATGGTAGATTTTTTAAATTTTACAATAATCGGAGACCCTTCTTTTGATTTCTTTTTTAGTATAAATGCAAGTTTATCTCTTTTGTTTTTTATATCATTTTCTGCTCTTACTTTCTTTCGTGGTCGAGTTTAAAAAAGTAATAATATGCGATTTTTTAAAGCACTACTATATAGTTTAATATTTAGTTATTCATCACTTTTTTCTCTTCAGTCTTCACCCTGCCCTGTTGCTCCTGAAGGACAATATTTTAAACAAATAGATACTAATACTATGATACTTGGTTGGAGTTCAGTTGGTTTTAGTGAACATCAAGCTGGTACTTCATGGTATCAATGTATTAACCCTTATAAGTTTGTTTTTTATGATGTTGGTTCTTTTAACGCATCTACTAAAAATTATGAAAATACAAATACTTTTACATTTTCTTCTTTTGAAAGTCCTATTTGTGCCCCTCCTCAAATTTTAAATGAAGAAGGTTCTTTATGTATAGATCCTCCGTCTTGCCCATTAAATGAGATTTGGAATAATACTAGTAAATCTTGTGAGTGTGATACTGGATTTGCTAGAAATCCTGAAGGTGTTTGTTCTCCTGATGGTGATGGTGATGGCACTCCTGACGATTGTGACATAGACCATCCTAATTTTTTTGAAGCTGATTGTGATGGAGATGGAGATCCAAATTTAACTGATCCTGATTATGATGGAGATGGTATTACTGATGGCGATACTTCTGGCGGTTGTAGTGGTCCAGATAAATTAAGTGCTTCTTACTATCCTTCTAAAGCATATGATATTAGATATATGTCTTATGATGGTATTAAACCACTTTCAGCGTGTACTGATAGATTAATACTTGCTAATATAGACTATGTAGCTGTTGCTCCTGATAAGTCTACAGGTTGTGAAGATGAATATTGCTATATACATGAATTAGTAGTTGATTGTAATTTAAACCCTTCTGATTATATGCCAAGTGGTAGTTATGAATATAGAAAAGTAAATAGTGAAAGTCATTGTTATACTCTTATTGATAATGTTAAATATTCTATTGCTATTTGGAATACTCCTAAATTATCAGAATGTCCAAATACTGCATTTTGTTATTTAAAATTAATTGATGAACCTGAGCCTGATACTAATGACGAAGATACTGACGATACAATGGAACACCCTGATTTAAATTCTACTTCACAAGATAATCAAGCTCTTTTACAATCTCAAAATACAACTAATAAACATTTGCAAGATTTAAAAGATAAAACAGATATTACAAATGATAATTTAGATGATTTAAAAGAGTCTAGTAATAAGCTCTTAGCAAATAATAAATCTATGAATGAAAATTTAGACAAATTAAATTTAAATTCAAAACAGAGTTTAAAAAATCAATTAGATAATATTTCTTCATTAGATGGAATCAAAAAAGGTATCAATTCTAGCAATGATTTAGCCTTAAATTCAAATCAAAAACTTAGTGATGTAAATAATGAACTAGATAATATAACAAATAATACTCATGTAATAAATGAAAGTTTAATAGATGTAAATGAAAATTTAAATGATGGTTTATTTACTGATACAGATCCTTTTGAAGATTTAGATTTAACTGATGATGGAAGTGACAATTTTGGAGATTTTGAAAATACAATTAAAGATAATATGGGTTTTACATATCAAAATAATATGTTTGGTTTAGCTCAGGCTGGAAGTAGTGGTTTAGTTACTATTTCTTTTTCATTTTATGGCAAAACTATGACAATTTTTCAACCCTCCATGATGAATGGTTTCCCAATGGCTAGTATAAGAAATCTTTTTTTATTTTTCTTTGCCCTTGCTGGGTTTATAACAGTTTTTAGAACTACATAAGGAATTAACTATGCCTGTAATTATGATATTAGTAACTGCTTTTGCTTCAATAGTAAGTTTTATTATAAAACATCCTTTTGTATCAAAAATGATGATATTTGGCTTATTTATAGCTCTTGTAGGTTTCGGAGTTTCATATATGAAAGATATAGTAGCTCCATATATTATAGATAATTCTCTTTTTTCATTAGCAGGTTATTTTGGTGTATTAGATGGATTAAGCTTATATCTTACAATTATTTTAGCAGGTTTTGGAATGAAGCAAATTTTGGCTTTTATTCGTTCATAAATATATAAAAGGAAGTGACAAATGATAGATTTTTTCTTCGGTAAGCCGAGAAGCGGTAAAACCTATAGAGCGATGAAGCTAATTTTTGATTTATACATAGCTATTTTGTTAAAAGGTTTAACTCCAAAATATACTAATGTATTGACTAATATAGGTGGATTTAATTTTAAAAAAATTAATCAAATATTTTTAGATAATGGTTCTAGAAGTGTTGCTTATAAATTAAATTGGAAAGATTTTTATATACATTTGAAAAAAATGTATGATATGGCTATTGATGAAAAAAGTGACGAAGAATTAAATAGATATGCAGACTATCATAAAATAAATGATTGCTTGATAGTTCTTGATGAAGCCTCGCTATATATGAAAAAATATGATGATGTTATATCATGGTGGTTAGCATATCATGGTCATTTTAAAATAAGAATCATTATAATTGCTCAATCTCCAAAACAAATAAACGCTGAATATATGTCACATACTGAGATATTTTATGACGCTCAACCACAAGCAAAACAACTTAGAAATAATCAATTAAGATACATACATTATTCAGATTTGCCATTTAATAAAGATAATAAATTTAGTTCTAATACTATAAAAACAGAGCAAGGAATTTATGATCTATACAAGAGCGGAGAAGTTGATAAACCTAAAAAAATTGTTTATAAATTTATAGGAATTATGATAGCTGCTATTTTAGCTCTTTTCTTTTTTATAAATTTTCTTTTTTCAAACATGGAAGATAGATACAAGCCTCCTGATGACAATAATATATCCCAAGAAGAAGTTTATCAAGATATTACCTCTTCTATTGATTTAGATACAGAGTTATTAGTTTTAAGATGTGATAGTCGAAGCTGTTGGAACTCTGATTATAACTTTGAAAATAAATCAATTTCTATATCTTTCTTAAAATTCATTTTATTAAAACATGAAATTGAGCTTGAATATACAGAGATTAAAAATGAGATATATAAACTTATCCCTCAAAAAAAAGGATATCAAAAAATAACTCTAGGCAATTTAATAGATTACTATTATTTAGTACCAAAGGAATTTAAAACAAGTTTTTTAAAACCTTTATATCAACCTAAAATAGTTGAAAAAAAGAAAGATTTTAAAGTTAATAAACCTTTTGAAGATGTTTCTTTATCTTCAATAGATGAAGATAGCTGAGTGAGCTGAGTGTAGGCTGACATGAGGAACGCCTGAGTGACGAGTGGAATAGGCAAACGAAGCTGAGATTTCGCTTAGCGAAATTTCTCCCTTGTCTACTTAACAAAAGTTTACCGTAAAATATAAAAGGAGTGACAAAGTGTTTGGATTAAATAAAAATGATTTAAAAATAATACAGAATAAAGTTGATAATCAAAGTGATTATTTAGATAACAATTATTTTACTACTTCATCTGGTCAAATAAAAACATTAAGAGATGTTTCTTTTAGTGCTAATCATAGTGAGAGATATTATGCTCAATTATCTAACAAAATTGATACTATGACAAAAACAGCTATAAGTATTGGTTTGCATAGTTGTTTTTTAACTATGACGCTTGACGGTTATTTTAGAGACTTACTTCATGGAGATTATAGAAGATTTAATAAACTCTCAGATGAAGATAAAGAAATAGCTTTAAAAAGTGTGCCTAATAGTGAAGCTTTAGGCGAAGTTCGTCAAAAAATAAAAGCTAAATTACAGCTAACTATAAAAGACTTATATAATATACTTAATCATCAAACAAATACTTATTTAAAAAGTGGTGCTTTTCAAGCACTAAAAAAAGCAAATAAAAAATATATGTATATTAGAACTGTTGAGCCACATAAAGATGGTGTACCACACTTTCATATGATGTTATATATTCCACTTGAACATGTAGAGCATTTTAAAAAGTTTTTTGTTAAGTCTTACCCTGCTCCACAAAATGCTAAAAAAGCACCTAATTCAGATGATTTAAAAGGTTTTCAAATTGATATAAGAGATACAACAGCTTATATTATGAAATATATTTTAAAGTCATTTATGGACGTTAAAAAACAAAAAGATATAGACTATATACAAGCATGGTATATAAAACATAGAATTATGCGATGTGTAACATCAAGAGCTTTAATACCTCAATGGGTGTACCAAAAAGCTTTCATATTTGAGAATGATTGGTTTCACTTAACTGACTTAATGAATGACCCTCATAACCATTGTGAGTGGAGTCAAGAAGATAACTATTTTTACTTTATAGATAATTATACAGATAGAGAATTAATTTATAGTTTTGGTGTTTTTCAGGTCGTTTATAACAATAGAGTTATCAAAGAAGTTGGCGAACCAAAAGAAAAAAATATAAAAACAAAAGTTTATGATAAAACACCAAAAGAGTGGACTAAAAAAGAACTTTCTCCAGTTCCTATTTTTGATGATAATCAACAATTAGGTTATTTCAACAAAGGTAAAACAACTTTATTTAAAGACTGCATATCTCCAGTTTATAAAACTGACTACGAGTTAGTGCAATATTATCAAGGTTTAGACATAACTTCGTGCAATTTACAACATTATGCGTATGTGCGTAATCATATGATAGATAGAGGTTTAATATCAAGTGATTTAAAAATGAATATTAATGAAGCTTGTGAAGCTGTAGAGGTGTTTTAAGATGAAAACAAAAGTTCATTATAGTAGTTTAGATCAAACATGGTCTACACCACAACATTTTTTTGATGAGTTAAATGATGAGTTTAAATTTACTTTAGATCCATGTTGTACTAAAGAAACTGCAAAGTGTAAAAAATTTTTTACTATTAGTGATAATGGTTTAGATCAAGACTGGAGCTATGATATCGTTTTTATGAATCCTCCCTATGGTAGAGAAATAAAACATTGGATTAAAAAAGCACATGATGAATTTTTAAAAGGATCTAAAATTGTTTGTTTAATACCAAGTAGAACTGATACAAAATATTGGCATGATTATATTTTTCCTCTTTATTATAAAGGTAAGATTGAAATTAGGTTTTTAAAAGGTCGTTTAAAATTTGGTAATTCAGTAAATTCTGCCCCTTTTCCTAGTGCTTTAATTATATATTTATGACTAAATTTAATCACTATTCATCACTATATTTAGAGTTCAAAAAACATGAGCTTAAATTTTCTACTTTAGATAAATATACAAATATAGTTAGAGATAGATTGAATCCAATTTTTGGAGATATGCAAATAGTAAATATAAAACCATCAGATGTAAAAAAATGGTTATATTCTATTAATGATGTAGGTAATAAATCAATTAGAACTTTTTTAAGCGTTCTTCGTGGTATTTTTCAAGAAGCATTATATGATGAAGTTATACAAAGAAATCCAGTTATATTTATTAAACCTCCAAAGTTTAATACTCCAAAAATAAATCCATTTAATGCAGATGAAGTAAAAAAAATCATGGATTATACTTCTAATGATAATTATCGTTTTTATCTTGCTATAGCTTTTTATACTGGTATGCGTTCAGGCGAAATAATAGGACTTAAAAAAATAGATATAAATTTAGAAAAAATGATTATATCAATCAAACGCACAAGGTCAAGATTTGGAGAGAGTACACCAAAAACAAAAACTAGTGTTAGGGATATTCCTATTATTGAATTATTAAAACCATATATACTAGAACTCTATAATAAACATGAATATGAATATCTTTTTATTACACAATACAATGAACCTTATAACACTACTAATGTATTTCAACATCAATGGTGGAAACCATCATTAAAACACTTAGGTATAGATTATAGAAGACCTTATAATGCAAGACATACATATGCTACTAATATGCTTTACAATAATCTAGTTACCCCTGTACAACTTGCTCAGTTGCTCGGTCATTCAAATACAGAAATGGTTTACAATGTTTATGTAAATTATTTAGATAGTTTTACTAATGATTTTGATAGAAGTATAAATATATATAAATAATCCTGTGTCAAGAGATTTCATAGTTTTTAAAAAGGTGCTTGAAAGTGCCTAATATAGGCTTCGGTGGTGGACAAGGAGAGATTCGAACTCTCGGTAGGATTACTCCTACGCATCCTTAGCAGGGATGTGGTTTCAGCCAGCTCACCCACTTGTCCATTTGAAGAACGAGATTATAGTCATATATAAATAATAGGTAGCTTAAAATATACGCAAGATTATTATTAATATTTTACTATAATATAGATATTAAATTTTAGGAGCAACTATCAAATCACTTTTCTTAATTTTATGCTCAACTATAATGTTTGCACAAAACTATCCTAATTTTACAGATAAAGAACTCCAACAAATAAGTAAAAACTCAGGCAAGATAGCTAAAAATAGAATTCTTGATTATAAACAACAGGTTGATACTTTAAAAAAATATCCTAAAGACAAACAATTAATTCAAGTAAATTTTTACTTAAATAAACTTTTACCACAACATGATGCAGTAATTAAAAAACAAGAAGAGTACTGGGCAACTCCTAAGGAATTTTTAATCATTGGATATGGAGATTGTGAAGATTATGCAATCATCAAATATTTTACATTATTAAAATTAGGATTTGAAAAAGAAAGATTATTTTTAACTGGTGTTAGAGATAGATATTCTGGTGGTCATCATATGGTTCTTAGTTATTTTAAAGATAGAAATAAATCTCCCTTAATTTTAGATAACTTGAGTTTTAAAATATTAAGCCTGGAAGAAAGAGAAGATCTTGAAGTTGATATTTTCATAAACTCTTATGGTGTATTTAAGATTAATAAAAATAATAAACTTATAAAAAAAACTCGTTATTTTAAAGAATTTACTAACTTATTGAAAAAAATAAAAAAAGAGAAACAGCTTTAACTATTTAGAAATTTTTTCTAATATTTTTTTAACTACTTGAGCAGGATTATCTGATTTATAAATAGGACGACCAACCACTATAAAATCCACAAGAGCATTTTGTGCAAACTCAATATCCGCTACTCTCTTTTGATCACCAGCATCTTCTCCAAAAGGGCGAATACCAGGAGTAAGAGTCATAAATTTATTTGAAGTTATATTTTTTATAGATTCACTCTCAAAAGCTGAACAAACAACGCCATCTAAGCCACTTTCATTAGCATCTTTAGCAAATTGATCAGCTTTATTTAGAATATTTTTTTCATAAACTTCAATAAATTCTTCATCAGAAAATGAGGTTAAAGCAGTCACTGCTAAAATAATTGGACGATTTTCATAAGAACTTATTCTATTCATAACTTCTTTCATAGCTCTTTTACCAGCTGATGCATGAATATTAAACATATCTACACCTAATCCCATAATAGACTCAGCAGCATCTGCCATAGTGTTTGGAATATCATAAAGCTTTAAGTCTAAAAATATTTTGAAGTCTGGATTGATTTTTTTAATATCTTTTAAAAACTCTTCCCCATCACGAATATATGAACGCAATCCAACTTTTAACCAAATATTATAATCTTTGATTTTATGAATAAGATTTAAATTTTCTTCTTTAGTTGGTAAGTCAAGTGCAACGCATAATTCCATAATTTCTCTTTATATTTTAATGACGAATTATAGCATTAAAACATTTCTATAAGAAGAGATTTAAAAACTTTAACTATAATTTTAAAAATTATTTTATTTACAA
>JAFLJV010000086.1 GCA_022712845.1 Sulfurimonas sp.
TTGTAATTCGACCATTAAGTTCATAAAAAGGGTGTAAGGCATTAATTTCACATTTATAATAAGCTAATTTTTGAGCAAATTTTTCTTTTGATATGCTTTCACAATCTTTTAAATAATTTTCTTTTTCAAGTTCATTAAATATCTTTTTTGATGAACCTTTAACATACATACCTTGACAAAACCTAGATTCACCTTTCTCCATATTATGTTCTCTGTATATTCCTGCCCAATCATATAATGCTTCAAATGTTCTTCTGTGAAGTTCTATAAAATAGGTTTCATCAAAAATAGTATCTTCATTTAATTCATTATAAAAGATTTGATATGCTTCTGTTAAAAGTTCTCTCTCTAATTCATGAATTTGGATACTATCTTCTAAATTTAACTTGTTTTTAGGTACATCAGTACCTTTGATATATATTTCGTTAATTTGGGTTTTGTACTTTGATGCCATACTTTTCCCTTAGTAATTCAACCTCTTTTATAACTTTTTTATTTGCTTCTTTATAACCTTCAATATTTTGAGTTGTTTTTATTATTTTTTCAAGTTCTTTAGAATCTACTGGATTTTTACTCATTTTATCTCCTTATATTGTTTATCTATTTTTTTCATAATTATATCTGTTTGAACTAAAGCATTTATAATTTTATTATAATGTTTAAAATCATTATGACTTAACTCTCTACCGCTTCTATCTTTTAGCCACTTTTGTAAAACTCCCATGCTAGTATTGGGATATTACTTATATATTGAACATCGTTTATAAAGATTCTAATAACTCTTTTAAATGACCTCTGTAACTATGTTCAGTTGCAGAGCCTATTCTGTATTCATTTGTTATTTGAATTATATACTTATCTACATATTTCAAATTATTACCTAGATAAAACTTGGTGCATCATTTGCAAATAAAATAATATCACCTGTTTTTGTTTGGTTTGCTAGTAAATCTTGAATCTTTGATTTATCGTGTAGCATAGTTTTATTTTTAACTTTTAAATTTTTGTTAAATAGTTCAGCATTTAATGCACCTGTTACTATTACTATATCAAAAACATCATTCACTGCTTCTATAAATCTTATGTTTAGTTCATCACTACTCTCAACAAGCCCAGGAGTAACTAAAACTTTTCTACCCTCATGAAGTGAGCAAAGTCTTACCCCCTCAAGCATTCCATCAATATTGCCATTATAACCATCATCAAGAATGATTTTACCACCTGCTACTATCTTTTGAAGTCTATGCTCAACTGGTTTTAATTTTGCTACAGCATCTTTTATCTCATCATTTTTCATTTCAAAAAGTTTTGCAATTTGTACAGCTACAGCGATATTCATTGTTTGAAAAGAACCAAGTATGTCTGTATGTAATACTAAGGTATCATCTTGAAGTTTTAAATCAAAATCAGTGCCATCTAGCGTTGCATTAATATTTTGTACTTCATCTCCAAAAAATGTAACTTTTTCATGTGGTTCATCTGTTACAGATGTATGGATAAAAGCATTTTTTAGTTTTGGTGATTGCATAATTTCAAGCTTTGTTGCTATGATATTTTTAAGAGTTTTAAAATACTCAATATGAGCTAGTCCAACTTTTCCAACTACTACTGTTTGAGGCTTTAAAAAGGTTGTTATCTCATAGATATCTCCACTTTCCCTAGCACCAGCTTCACAAATATATATTTCACAATCTTCTGGTAGTGATTCATTTATATCTTTTATTATTCCACCAAGAGTATTTATACTTCTAGGGGTTGCATATACTTTATACTTGTTTGTTAGAATTTCTGCAACAAAGTTTTTTATACTAGTTTTTCCATAACTACCTGTAATACACACTATCTGTAAATCTTTCATACCTGATAATTTTTTCTTTGCATCTCTCATAAACATAGTAAATAGAAATTTTTCTATCATATAACTACCTATATAAGCAATAGCTAATGGCATAAAAACACCATAAGTTCCACATCCATCTTTAAAGGTACAAAGTACATTTTGAAAAAGAACTAAAGAGATTAAAAGAATTAAAAATCTTTTTACTCTCCAAGTTAAAACAAGTTTTTTATCAAGATTTCTATGCCAAATAAAGATAGCTGGTAAAACAGCAAAAAGAAAAAATATTATAAAAAAATTCCCTGTTGTATGATAAGCAATAAAAGGGATAAAAAAGTATATAAGATGCCAGTGAGGCTTATGGTGCTTTAAAATAACACGTGAAAGTTTATAATCATACCATTGTAAATTTGTTATAAGATACCAACCTAAAACTGTTACAAAAAGTACATTTATAACAAAGGCAGTTAAAATTTCTAAAGAGTCCATTTTTATTTTTGTCCTAAAGTTTTTAAAAATACTTTTTCAATATTTTTAGATATATCTTTTTCATTATTCATAAAAAAGAAGTGATCACCAGAATAAACTATCAAAGATGAATCACCTATAAGGGTATCTATCTTTTTCCCACTACTAAGCGGAGTTGCCGTATCATCTTCTCCCCAACACAAAAGTGCTTTACCACCAAAACTAGAAAATTCATTAGAAAAATCTTCATTTACAACATTTTTAAATGTTTCATACATAGGCTCACTTAAAGCTTTTGCATCATCAGCAACGAAAAGTTTTCTAAATTTTGCTAATCCAAATACTTTTAAAATTTTAAAAAGTGCTATTTTTATTTTAACTTTTAAAGATTTTGATATATATATACCTGCACTTGAAAGCAAAACAAGCATCTTTGGTTCAAGAAGAAGAGCTACTTTACCACCAAAAGAGTGTCCTAAAATTATATCTTTAGAAGCATTTAGGTGAATCATAAGAAGTTCAATTACTCTTGCATAATCTTTTGTCATAAGTGTTAAATTACAAGTAGAGTTTCCAAATCCTGGTAAATCAATATAAATATGACGAAATCCTCCCATATATGGAGAAAAAGATTTTTTCATTAAGCCTTTATTACTTCCCCAACCGTGAAGCACAATTAAATCAACTTTAGCACTTGGATTTAGTATTTCATAACTAATATCTAAAGTATGCTGATTAAATTGAATAGACTTTATGGCCATTATTTACCTTTGGCCCGAGAAATAGAATTTATATATTCGTAACTAATTTTCACTCTTTTATTATCTGGAAGTGAATTGGAAAGTAACTCTAAAGAGGTTTGAAAATCTTCAAAAAGGTAATTTGCCATAGAACCTGGTATTGGGTTTATCTCATTTAAAAAAATCTCATCTTTTACCACAAAAAAATCACATCTAATAAGTGAGCCTTCAAAAAGATTTGTATATATTTTTTCAAAACTTTGTTTTAATTTCAACTCCAGTTCATCACTTATATCTGCTTTTGAGACTTGTGAACTTCTTGAAAAATCCATATATTTTTTTTCAAAATCTAAAAATTCATTTTTCTGAGGCTCTTCAATTATAGAGTAATTAATTTTTCCATCAGCGATAAAACCAGCTAAATTATACTCTTTAACACCTTCTAAGAATGGCTCAATAATTATACTATTGTCATATTCAAATGCACTATCAAGGGCATAATCAAGCTCACTTTCCTCTTTAGCAATACTTACACCAAGAGAACTTCCAAGTCGAGATGGTTTAATAATTACAGGATATGGTATATTTATATTATCATGCACATTTGAACTCATCTCTTCGTGTATAAGAGTTTTAACTCCTCTTGCAAGTGCAAGATATTTTGTATATCTTTTGTCATACGAAAAGACACTAGCATCTACTCTTGGTCCAATATACTGAATCGAGAAAAAATCAAATAAAGCAGCTATCTTACCATCTTCTCCATCTCCACCATGAATTAAGTTTAAAAATACACCACAATATTCTTTTGAAGAAAACACACCTTTTTGAGTAAATCCTCCATTTTTAATTGTAAGTTGTGGCATTTTTTTATGCTCACCTTTTGAAAATATTTTAGCCTTCATTTTTGATGAATCTATCAAATAAAATTTATGGTCTTGATCACAAAAAATAAAGTTTAACTCAAATCCTAATAATTTTTCTTTAAGAGTTATTGCACTCACTATACTAATTTCATGCTCAAAACTAGCTCCACCAAATAAAATTGTTAACTTCAATATATATTTCCTCGATTAAATTGTTTGTAAATATTTAAGTGCTTCTTTTACAAGTGAGGCAGTATCTTTATTACTGCATTCACTTAAAGCTTTTGATATCTTGTCTTTTTTAAATCCTAATGACTCTAATGCTTGACTTGCTTCATTAAATGAATGATTTTTAGGTTTACCTGTTGATGAAATAAGGTCAACATCAAAACCATTTAGTTCTACTAAAATACGTCCAGCACTCTTGGGACCGATTCCTGGAACTTTTTTTACACCATTTATATCTTTATTATTTATCACATTTGCAAATTGTAAAGGAGTGTATGTCGAACATATCGCCATTGCAACTTTTGGACCAACTCCACTTATTTTTATAAGTCTCTCAAAAAGTTTCTTTTCACTTATATCTAAAAAGCCATAAAGAAGTTGTGCATCTTCACGAATAATATGCGTAGTAAAAAAATTAACATCACCACTATTTAAAGCAGAAAAACTCTGCAAAGATATAAACACTTCATAAATAACACCATTTACATCAACATGAGCAAAACTTGGCTCTTTATACTCTATTTTTCCTTTTAATCCTACTATCATATTAACTTAATTCTCACTCTTTAACCGCCTTAATTGCATATGTTCCCTCATCTGTATCTACTAACGCAAAAATTTTATCTTCACAACCTTCCTCAGGTTTAAATATCAACTCTATAGGTGGATCAACAAGTTTAAATACTATCTCATTATGTCCAACCCATCTATCTCTATTTATAACTCTTGCATCAAAAATATTATCTTGAAAAGATGCAGTTTTAGTTGTTAAAAGTTGAAGCTTATCTTTTTTCACCTCTATTTCATTTTTGATTGTATCTAAGTGTTCTTGCATTTTAGTAAATTGTTTATATTTATTTACAAATGATCCTGGTAACTGTATACCATTCTTTTTATAATGAATTAGTCTTTTTTTAACATCATTAAAAGAAGCTGTATTATCTCGAACAAGCTTAGAATATTTTTCTATCTCTTTTTGTATTTCAATTACACTAGTTTTTAATTCGGATATTTCATTTTTATTTTTACCATGTCCTTTTTTCTTATCACTTTGTAATAACGGATCAATAGTAAATACATTCTCACTACCTTGAAGCTTTTGTATCTCTATAAGTCTTGATGCTGTTGCTTTAACATAAGATGCACAAATTCCTATCTCAATATCTTTAGCACTAATCTCTCCACCAGCAGCTTGGGCAATAGTAACTTTTTTACCTTCAACTATTCCCTGCTCAAGTCGTGTAATAGTGATGTTATCACCAATAGCCAAACCTTTATGTACATTTATGGTTAAATCATCTGCATCAATTTCAGAACTTATATGAGTTTGGCCTTCCACAGTTGCTCTTCTAGCACTCACTTTTGCATTTGGTCCAATATTTCCTTTAATATCTATCTCACTTACTTCAACTTCCATATTTTCGCCAATAGCATCTTTTTGCGAATCATTTTCTTTTACACTAAGAGTTACTTCAGAGTCTTTTCCTGATGATATCGAGCCAGTAGATTTAAAATCTATGGTATCAACATCTAACTCTGATTTAATTATATAAGTACTACCTTCAAGCGTTATATAGCCAGCTTGTTTAGCACGG
>JAFLJV010000087.1 GCA_022712845.1 Sulfurimonas sp.
ATATGATATTGAGTTACTCCAACCATCTCTTTCAAGATTTATTAGTTACCGCTCTGCTGGGGAATAGTTTAATAATTAACTCTTTGACATCATGAGTTATTTTTTGAGGTTTTCCTTTAAAATTAACATACACTAAATTTATATTTAATTCAAATATTTTTTTATCATTTTTATAAATCTTTTGCATTAATTTAAAAGAAGCAGCTTTAAGCTCTATAAGCTCACTAGTAACCTCTAGTTCATCTCCAAGTTTAGCACTTGCTATATAATTGGCTTCTAAATTTTTTGCTACAAAATGCCCACTTGCTAGAATTGGAGTTAATTTTTGATTAAAAAAAACATCACTTCTGGCTCTTTCACAAAAATTTAAATAATTAGAGTGATATACAACTCCTCCTGTATCTGTGTCTTCGTAATATACTCTTAACCTCATTTAATATCTCCTATATTATAATTTTTTATTATATCATATGTTATTATAAGTTTATATTAATAAAATTATAATAACATATTATCAATGTCTTAGTTATATTTTATATATGACAAAATTATATATATTTTAACAATATTCAGTATAACTTAACTTTATAAATTGTAGACTCAATAAAATCAAATAAAAGAAAGAAGGTATTTTAAAATGAAAAACTTAATATTAGTTTCAACTATCTTACTACCAGTACTAGCAAGTGCTGTGTCCATTACAGATGTTGTACAACAAACAATAGAAACACATCCTCAAATGAAAATGAAAAAAGAAGATCATAATGTACAAAAAGAGTTATTGACTTCAGTAAAATCTGGGTATTTACCATCTATTGATTTATCATATTCTATTGGGCCTGAGAAAACAAGAACAATAGCAAACGGAAGAGAAGATGAAACACTAACTAGAGATGAAGCATCTATCAAATTAACACAAAATGTATTTTCAGGTTTTGATACTAGATATGGGGTTAAACAACAAAAAGAATTAGTGTTATCTGCTAGCAACACTGTTCAAGAAGGTGCGAATGACTTAGCACTTGAAGCTACTACGGTATATCTCAATGTGCTTAGAAATCATGAGCTTTTAGAAATTTCTAAAAGAAATGTAGATGTTCATAAAAAATATCTTTCACAAATTAAAGAAAAAGTAGATGCTGGTGTTGGACGTAGTTCTGATTACAAACAAACTCTTTCTCGTTATGAAAATGCTTTAAGTATCCAGTACTTATCACAACAAAACTATGATAATGCAATCACAAGCTTTAAGCGTGTATTACCAGGTAATATTACTGCATCAAATTTAGAAAAGCCATCTATAGGTAGTCTTCCTGCACAAGATATTGAAGCACTATTTGAACTTGCTATTAAAAACAATCCAACAATACATGTTTCTCAAAATGAAATAGATGCAGCAGATGCAGCATTAAAGCGTTCTGAAGCACCTTTTTACCCAACAGCAGATTTAGTTATTGAATCTTCTTGGGATAAACAAGCAAACGGTGTTTCTACAGATGCAGGGAGTCCAAACCAAAGTTTATATGACAAAAATGATGCGAGAAGTGCTTTACTAGTATTTAACTATAATATCTTTAACGGTCTTGCTGATAAAGCTGATAAAGAAGCAAGCAGATATAGACTACTTAATAAAAACAGTACTTTATCTGATGCAAAACGTTTTGTAAAAGCTAATACTCAAATTGCATTCCAAACATTTAACTCAACAAAACAACAACTTGTTCATATTGACAATAACATAGAATCAACTTCTCAAACAGTATCTGACTATTTAAAAGAAAATGAATTAGGTAGAAGAAGTATTGTTGATTTATTAAATATTGAACTTGAATACAATAATGCTAGAAATTCTAAAGTAACAGCAGAGTATGATAACTTAACTGCATATTACCAAATTTTATCACACACTGGTAAAATATTAGAAGAGATGAATATAGTTGTTAAGTAACGAATACAAAGATCCTATACTAGACTGCTTGGTAATTTTTACCAAGCTTTATAATCGTCCATATAGTGCGGATGCACTGGTTGCTGACCTTCCAGTCGAACCAGGCAGAGTTACTCCTAAACTCTTTTCATTAGAATCAAAAGGTTCTAAGTCTGCATTTTTTCGTGCTGCAAAACGTGCTGGATTTAGCTCTAAGTTAGTAAATTACTCATTTAAAGATATATCCCCTTTACTTTTACCTGTTATCTTAGTTTTAAAAGGCAACAAAGATCATGAAAAAGCGTGTATTTTAACTGAAATCTCTCCAGATAGAAAATATGCAAAAATTATTTTACCTGATATAAGTGATGGTGAAAATTGGATTGAAACAGAATTTTTAGAAGAAGAATATATAAACTTTGCATTTTTACTAAAGCCTGAGCATCATTATAAAGATGCTCATAGACGTATACTCAAACATGAACAAAAACATTGGTTTTGGGGAACACTTTCTTATTCAAAAGGCATCTATACAGATGTTATAATTGCCTCTTTTTTAATAAACCTTTTTGTTATGGCAAGTCCAATTTTTACTTTAAATGTATATGATAGAGTTATACCAAACAACGCTATAGACACTCTTTG
>JAFLJV010000088.1 GCA_022712845.1 Sulfurimonas sp.
GTCGTAAATATTATGGCACTACCAGCATAACTCATAACATACTTAAGTGCTTCTTCTAAATTTTCCCCACGCTTTCTAGCTTCTATATATTTTACCATGAAGTGAATAGTATCATCAACTGCCACCCCAATTATAATAGCACCAGCGATTGCTACACCTAAGTCAATATCAATATCTAGCCATCCCATCACACCAACAACTAAGGCTATTGGAAGTATATTTGGTGCGATAAATAGAGGTAACATCTTAATATTTCTAAATATTAAAAGCATTAGTATAGAGATTAGAACTATTGCTAAAGTAATTGACTGTATAAGAGTATCTGTAACATCTTTTTGCATATGAGCAAATAAAACTGTTTGTCCATTCACCTCTGCTCCGTAACCAGCTTTACTCCACCACTTCTCAACCCAACTTATCATCTCCAAGTCTTTTGAAGTATCTACCATATTTATAGATGCACTTACTCTTAGTAATCTCTCATGGATATCCATCTTATCATTTATCTCCATACCTTGAGGAAGAGATAACGAATACAAAAGAAGATACTGAGCTATAAGTTTAGAGTCATCTGGAATAGTTTTTGAGCCATTCATAACTTCATTAAATGTTTTAATAACATCCATAAGTGAACTTATATGTCTAACATCAGGATATAAAGCATAAAATTCACCATAAAACTTCTCTATAGTATTTAAAAAAACTGGGTCTTTTATACCATCGCTTTTTTTAGAATCAACTATAATTTCATAAGCCATAGGTCCTGTTAGATTCTTTTGCAAGTAAGCTGTATCTGCACGAAACGGTACATTTTCTTTAAAATATCTAACTGTATTTGAATCAACTTGGGCTTTAAATATTCCTATTCCTATGCCTATAAATAAGATAGAAGTAATTATTAAAATAGATTTATCGTACTTTTGTATAAACCCTACATAATTATGTGCTAAATTACAGTTATCTTCTTTATCTTCTTTATTAGTTGGTTTAATTTTAGGATTTATAATTGCTAACATTGCTGGTACAAATAGCATCGTCAATACAAATGCTAAAATCGCTGCACTTGCTGTTGCTATTCCAAGTGTTTTTATAGGCACTACCTCTGATATACTCAAAGATGCAAACCCTATAGATGTTGTTAATGAGGTTAAAAATAGTGCTAAGGCATTTTTATTTACACTATAGTGAATCGCTTCTTTATTGTCCTTTCCATCTTTTCTTGCAATGGTGTATATCCAAAGTAGATGCATCGCATCAGCTATACCTATTGCCATAACAAAAACTGGTATATTTGCTGTAAAATTATTTAGCTTAAAACCAAACATTACTTGAATGGATAAGACTATCATAAATGTAAAAATCACAACAGATATACTCAAAAGTGCTGATGACATTTTTCTTAAAATTATAAAGAGTAATATACTCGCTATTATAATAACTAGGGGTGTAAAAGTACTTGCATCACTTTGTGCTATCTCTATAAATGATGTGTTAATTACTGGACCACCATTTAAGTGAAATTCAAAACCATACTTTTCACTCTCTGGTGCAATAATGGCTAAAGCAGCATCACGAAGTTTAAAACTCACCTCTGGATCATCCCCAGCTTTTGGTGTCATCCTACCAACTATCATGGTTGTTTTTGCATCTTTTGATATCAATTTTGAAACTATCATATCCTGAGTAAGTGCTATCTCTTTTTTCTTGAGTAAATCTTCTGCTGTATAAGTATCTATTTCTTCTATAAAATCCTCAACTAAAATCTCATCAGGATACTCTTTATCAGCATGTATATACTGATAATTTGTGATAGAATCAACTCTTGCTATATACTCAGTTTCCCACAGTTTAGCTGTAATATTTTGAATAGATGTTAATGCTTCTTTTGTAAAGATACCATCTTCATTTGTAAAAGAGATAGTGATGGCATCATCATTACCAAATACAGCTCTAAAATTATCATAATTTTTTAATATTTTAGAATCACTATCAAACCAGATTCTATAGCTCCCTTCAAACTCTAAGTTTTTAAGTGATGAAGCCATCATAATTGTTATGAGTGGGATTAAAATTGCTATAGCCCATCTAAATTTTATAGTTTTATCTACAAATTTACTTATGCGTGATTCATTTTCGCTAGTCATTGTTATCTCCTAAAAATAGTAGGCTATGCTTAAGCCCACTCGTTGATGTGTCCCTAAAGCTGCATAAGCAGTTAACTCTTTTGATGATGGGTTGATATAGTTATAATCAAGCTCAACCTTAAAACTATCACCAAATCGACTTACATACTCTATAAAATATATCTCTTCACTATACTCCATATCAACTACAACTCCACCAACTATAGAGGAGTCATCTGAATTATTAAAAGTGTATCTTGCCCCTATAAATAAATCATTTTGCATAGTTTCATATAGTTTTAAATCATCCAGTTTCCCAGATTCATAAGTATCATATTTATAATACTCAACTATCAAACCAAGGTTTGCTTTAGACCAAGATGCATAAATATCCTCAAAAATATTTTCTATAGTGTGCTCTATTCCAAATCCAATATGTGAGTAATCACTTACTTTTTTATCATTAATTACATCAGCGTAAAGTAACTCCAGTTTTATAAGTGTAGTACCAATAACTAAAGTATTAAAAGTGATAAACTTATTTACCAAGTAAGCATTTTGATAAAGAGTTGTTGGTTGAGAAATACTTGAACTTATATATCTTTGTGAGTCATACCCATTTTCAAAAATAAATGCAAAATCTAGTGGATACTCACTATCAAGTGAAGCACTGTACATTAGATATACCGAGGGTCTATAAACTCCATTTGATGTTTCAAGATTTTTATCATATGTTAAGTTTGATGGTAAAAAATAGTAAACATAAGGTTTGTCAGCCATTTTTTGATTTTGTTCATAAAGCTTTACTATCATTGAAAATTCACCATTTTTAGTGAAGTGAGAGTAAGATAGATTCCAAACACTTAACTTATCTGTACTCAACATATCAGCTCTTAAATCACTTGGATTAAAAACATCTACAATATTTTCAAACTCCAATGAACCCCAAAATTTTATATTTTTCCCAACCACTATAGAGTCATCTTCAAAGTTATACTCTAAGTATAACTCATCAACTCTCATAAATGTTCGTTTTGTATTTTTACTATTTTTTTCTAAATCACTATAATCTTCTTGAGAGTACAAAGTTGCATACAGACTATAGTTTTCTTTTTCATACTCAAATTCAAAAGTTTGACTCGCTGTAAAATTACTACCATTTTTTGCATCAGGTTTACTAAGGTAAAGTTGTGAATTTATATCAACATGACCACTAATTTCCAACTCTCCAAAAAGTAAAGTAAAGTTAAAAACTAAAAGAAGAAATAATCTCATTTTTTCAGATATCTTTTATGAAAATTCTTTTCTTTAAGAGAATTTTTGATTTTTTCATCCATCCATACTAACTTAGTAGTTTTATCATTTTGAATATTTTTCATAACAATAGAACCTATTCTAGGTATACCATCAAAATATTTATAATCACCAAAATATGCAGTTTTTAAAAGTTTCTTTTTTCTATCGTAATACTCAGCCTTATGAACTAAAAAATCTTTTTTATTTATCCATGATATTTGTTTTGTATAACCAGAGTATTTTGAGATAGGAGTATAAAATATTTTATACATATCAACTCCATCAACAACTACCTCTTGTGCTTCACCAACATAACTATACTTTTTAAGATTAAAAGAGCCCAAATCTTCATATGAAAACTCACTCCCCATAAAAGAGCCAGATTTGTTTTTTGAAGCTATTCTTTTTACTCTTTTTAAAGCGGGTAAATACAGCCATTGATCATCATCTTTATCAAAATGCTCATAACTCAAAAACTTAGTCCCTTTAATATCAGAAGGTGTTAAAAATTCCATCAATGATTTATCTTCAATTTTTCCCTCTAAAACTTGCATCTTCATAGTTCTAATTTTTTCTTGCCCTTTTGCATTTATAAGAGTCATCTGCATCGTTGCAATAGAATCTTCAAAACCATTCATAACATCTTCACTTTTTTTTGCCACTTCAAAGTTGCTAAGTGCAAAAATTGTACTACTTAATAATAAGATTGATGTAAAAGTTTTAATCATTATAAACCTTTTTTTATTTTATGTTGACAATGTTAACATAAAAATGTGAACGATGTCAACATTTTTATTAAATTTATGTTAAAATTATATTATGAAAAGTAAAAATCCTATCTCCTACCATCATGGAAACCTTAAAGACGCTCTAATTCAAACATCTCTTGAGATGATTGAAAGTGATGGTTTAAAAAGTATTACACTAAGAGAACTTACAAAAAAGCTTGGCACTTCTCGTTCTGCTGTGTATAGACACTATGACTCTAAAGATACTCTTATAAAAGCTGTAATCCAAGCAGGATTTGAAAAATTAGATACAAATATAAGACCTGCTCTTTTAGAAGGTGATGATGTTTTAAAAAAACTTTACAATATGGGAAAAGTGTATATCAATTTTGCAATTAATAATCCAAATCTTTATCGCAGTATCTTTGGTCATGAACTAATGAATGAAAGAGAAGAGAGTTGTGATATAAAAGATATTGATGGTGATACAGGTTTTCATGCTTTAGTTGCCGTTATAGCAGAAGGACATGAAAAAAACGTTATAAAAAAAGAGGATCCACTCTTACAAGCAACTGTGATTTGGTCTATGATACATGGCATATCAAACCTTTTAATTGATGGTCATATGCATGTACAAGATAATATGGATGCACTTTATGAACTTAGCTTTAAAACTTTAATAAATGGTATAAAAAATTAATATATTATAATAATACTAGCAAAAACAGCTATCATTATCACTTTGGGAGTACTCATACGAGCTTTCTTCATAATCATAATTATAAGAATCTTCAGACTCTTCATTTTCACAATCATCTAACTCTTCATCTTCCCTGTCGTAAATATAAACTAACATGATAAATCCTTTTATCTATAGAGTTATACTATATATCGAACAATTTGGATTAATTATGTAATTTGTAAGAAATTGTAGGACTATTTACCTAATAAATGTTCTAAGGATTTTTCTATAGTTTCATACTTAAATTTAAACCCTAAAGACTCTAAAGCTTTTGGATAAATCTCTTTTGAACCTGTTATAACCGTAGAACCTTCACCATACATAAGTTTTAAAACAAACTCAGGAAGTGGGAAAAAAGTGGGACGATTTAGTACTTTACCTAGTGCTTTTGTAAATTCATAGTTTGTTACAGGATTTGATGCTGTAGCATTTAGAACCCCTGTAATTGAATTCTCTATAACATACTCATAAATCCCAACAAGGTCTTGTATATCAATCCAGCTATTCATCATCTTACCATCACTAATAACTCCACCAACTCCCATTTTAAAAGGAAGAAGCATTTGTGCTAATGCACCACCATCATTTCCAAGTATCATCCCAAAGCGTAAAATTATTGTAGGTTTTATAGACTTATTTGCCTCTGCTTCCCACATCTTAGCAAGTGATGCTAAAAAATCATTTCCATAACCACTATAACTCTCATCCAAAGGGGTATTGTCTGGATATGCTCCAATCGCAGATGTAGATATAAAATGTTTCACTTCACTTTTGTTGATAGCATTTACAAGTTTTTTTGTTATTTGTACTCGAGAATCAACCAACACTTTTTTATAAGACTCACTCCATCGCTTTATAATAGGTGCACCAGCAAGGTTAATAACAACATCAACCCCATCAAGTTTTTTAAGGATTTCTTCTTCATTATCATCGCGTGATATCACTACATACTCAGTAAATTTTTCTCTTAAATGTGAGCCAACAAAACCACTAGCTCCTGTAAATGCTACTTTCATGATATGTCTCCGTTTTGATAATTATAGTGTAAGTAGTTTTAAATAGTTGGTTTTGGTATTTGAGTTTTTTTTTAAGTGAAGATTTAATTACTATAATTTAAGAATACCACCAAAAAATGGGAGCAAAAATAAGACAGTACTTATGCGAAACAGCGTCAGGAAATAGCTGAGAATGTCACCTGGGTTGAATGAGAAAAAGTCCATTAAATACTCATTGCAAAACCTGAGCCATCAGGTGCTTTCGGGAAAAG
>JAFLJV010000089.1 GCA_022712845.1 Sulfurimonas sp.
CACCTCCATAAACAGCATCTGCCCCAAAATCAAAAGCAATTTTTAATTTTTCAAGTGTTCCCGCAGGAGAGAGTAACTCTACTTTTTGCATTAACTTCCAAATTGCTCTAGTAGTGCTTCAATATCATCAGTTGATGCAACATCATTATGTGTATCACCAGCAATATGTTGAGCAGATGAAACTCTTTTCTCATCATCTATTTTACCTTCAAATAGGGTGTTCATATATCTTGATAATGCACGCATTACATTTATAACACGCTCTATCTTTTGACGATGAATATCTTGATACTGCATAATATCCATTACGTTCATTATAGAATCACCACTATTTTGTAGCATCTCCAAAGTATCATTTGCATCATTTAGTGCGTTAGTATTTTTTTCTAATTGAACTTGAAATGCTTCAACATCTGGAAATTTTTCACTAAGAGTTGTAAATAATTCAATATTAGAGTTTAAAACTTCTAAAATATTATTTATATTTTCCTCTTTTTCCATCATCTCAGTACTGATGCCTTCAATAATATCAAAGATTTCTGTAGCTTTTTCTTCACTCTCTTTTGTAACATCATCAAGTTGATGAACCATTCTATTCTCATCAGTAGCTGGAAGTGGCCAATGGTGAGATGTTTTATCATTATAGCCATCAGGAATACTATTATCGGTTTCTTCTACATCACTATCATCTTTACTTACTTCTGTAGTATCCTCTAAGTTCTCTTTTGAAGATTCCATATCTCCAATATCACCATTCATTAGGGCATCAAGTTCTTCTTGAGTCATAAATACTTCTCCAATATACAAAATTAGCTAAATTTAATTTTAATCACTATAATATCATAAAATCTATAAGATAGAGAAAAAATGATAGTTGATTTACATAACCACACAAAATTTTGCAACCATGCAGATGGTGAAATAGATGAGTATATCCAAAAAGCTATAGAGTGCAATACTAAATATTTTGGTTTTTCTGAACATGCTCCAATGAATTTTGATCAAAAATATCGTCTTAAATTTGATCAAATGGATATATATGAAAAAAATATTTTAGATGCTAAAGAAAGATATAAAGATAAGATAGAGATTCTCTTAGGGTATGAAGTAGACTACCTTAAAAATTATATAGATGAAAGAGTATTAAATGCTAATGTTGATTACTTAATTGGTTCTGTACACTTTATAAATGAATGGGGATTCGATAACCCTGAATTTATAGGTAATTATGAAAATCAAAATATAGATGAGATATGGCAAAAATACTTTAATGCGATAGA
This sequence comes from Sulfurimonas sp., assembly GCA_022712845.1. The sequence continues at coordinate 1,281 of JAFLJV010000089.1, forward strand.
AGAGATGGCAAATACTAAATTATTTGATATTGTTGGACATTTAGATCTTATAAAAATTTTTAAATTTATGTCTAAACAAAATATTACTAATATTGCTAAAAAAGCTCTCGAGGCGATTAAAGAAGCTGATATGTCAATAGAAATAAATGTAGCAGGACTCAGAAAACCAATAAATGAATTATATCCATCTATAAACCTCTTAAAAGAGATTAAAAAACTTGATATTTCAATCACTTTCGCTTCTGATGCTCATAAACCAGAGCAAGTTGGACTTTTTAGTAATGAGGCTATAAATATTGCAAAAAGTGTTGGTTATACACAATGTGTACTTTATCGTAAAAGAAAGAAAAAATTTATAAATATTATATAAAGCAATTATAAAGATTTGGACTTGTATAATACACATATTATAATTTTACAAGGAGATAACAATGGGAAAATATATAGAATTAACTAGTTCAGACTTTGAAGAAACTTTAAGTGAAGGTATATCTTTAGTGGATTTTTGGGCACCTTGGTGTGGTCCTTGTCGCATGATAGCTCCAGTAATTGAAGAATTAGCTGAAGAATATGACGGAAAAGCTAAAATTTGTAAAGTAAATACTGATGAAGAGCAAGAAATTGCTGTTAAATTTGGTATTCGTTCAATACCTACTATCATGTTTTTTAAAGATGGTGAGATGGTAGATCAAGTTGTTGGGGCACAATCAAAAGCTGCTTTAGCAGAAAAAATAGACGCTCACTTAGCGTAATTTAAAAGAGTAGTATAATGTCCAGAGGAGGTAAAAGCCTCTTTTCATTATCTACACTACTTGCCTCTTTTTTTGGTGCAGCAATGATAGCTGCCGCCTTTGCTTACTTTAATTATAAATTTTCAGAATACAAATTTATCAATTTTAAAGAATGGGTTTTTTATGAAAAAAAAGATATATTTACACCTGTTGCAGATAAATATATTGTAGTTTTTTATAGTTCAAAAGAAAAAGACACTGCTTCGCTTTTAGCAAATACTGATTTAAATCTTCCTATTATTGCAATTGATTACTATAATGAAATTTATGAAAACTCTGAAAATACAACATTTTTAAGAGCTCCAACTAAAACATCTCTTAGCTTTATACAAAGATTTAATATTTATGAATCTCCATCTATTTTTTTTATAAAAAAATCAAAAGGCTCAATTTATAAACAAGATAGTATGATACGCAAATTAGATAATTTAAAAGAATTATCAAAAGATGTTAACTCATTGTAATTCTAGCTCTAATGAGCTAAGCTTTTAGGAATGCTAACCAATGGCATTCTCCATGATAAGTGACCATAGCGGTCCAAGCGGAATAAAGGGACTTGTTCTTTTATGGAAATAATAAATAATAAGGAATGAATAAATGATACTTGATTGTGCAATTATTGGTGGTGGACCAGCTGGTCTTACTGCTGGACTATATACAACTCGCGGTGGCTTAGAAAACGTAACTATGTTTGAAAAAGGTATGCCAGGTGGGCAAATTGTAAACTCTTCTGAGATAGAAAATTATCCAGGTGTTACTGGTGAAATATCAGGAATGGATCTAATGATGCCTTGGCCAGAACAATGTCAAAAATTTGGACTTAAACATGATATGGTTGAAGTAACTCGTATTACTAAAGAAGGTAATCTCTTTACCATTCATAAAAATGATAACACAACTACTCAAGCACACTCTGTTATTATAGGTACTGGTTCACGTCCACGACGCGTTGGGTTTGCTGGAGAAGATGAGCTGTTTGGAAGAGGTGTTAGCACATGTGCTACATGTGATGGTTTTTTCTATAAAGGAAAAGAAGTTGCTGTAATTGGTGGTGGTGATACTGCTTTAGAAGAGGCTCTATACTTAGCTAAAATTTGCTCAAAAGTTTATTTAATTCATAGACGTGATGCTTTTCGCTCAGCTCCAAATACAATTGAAAGAATAAAAAACACAAAAAATATAGAATTAGTTTTAAACTCTGTACCTGATGAAGTTTATGGTGATGCTATGGGTGTTACAGGACTTCGTGTAAAAAATAACAATGGCGAACTTCGTGATATTGAAGTTCCAGGTGTATTTACATTTGTAGGAAACGATGTTAATAATCAAACTCTTATTCAAGAAGATGGTAATTTTTTATGTGACATGAATAAAGCTGGTGAAGTGATAGTAGATATTAGCATGAACACTTCTGTTCCAGGACTCTTTGCTACTGGTGATATGCGAATAGCCGCTCCTAAACAGGTTGTTAGTGCAGCTGGTGATGGAGCTGTAGCAGGTCTTCAAGCTATTTCTTATGTAGATGAATTGTTAAACTAGTATCTCCTTCCTCTCCCTTTGTTAGAGTTATTACAGCTTATAAAACTAAACTCTAACGAAGCAAAAAAAAAGTAAAATCTTGATACTATTCATAAAAATATTTTAAGGCTATAAAATGGTAAAAGTTGGCGTATTTGGTGCAAATGGTAGAGTCGGTAAATTAATTATAGATGATTTAAAAAATACTAATAATATTAGCCTTAGCTGTGTATATGTTAGAAAAGCTCTAAACTTTTCTATTGATCCATCTATCTTAGTTACAACTAATATAAAGTCTTTATTACTCGCTTGTGATATAGTTATTGATTTTTCTCTTCCTGATGCTTGTGAGTCTCTTCTTGAAGCTTCTTTAAAAACACCAAAACCTTTAGTTATTGGAACAACTGGATTAAATACTCACCAGCTAAACCTTCTAAAACAAGCAAGTGAGCGTATGCCAATTTTATATGCTACAAATATGTCTTTAGGAGTTGCTCTTTTAAATAAACTAGTATATCAAGCTTCATCTGCTCTTGCTGATTTTGATATAGAGATTGTAGAGATGCATCATAAACATAAAAAAGATGCTCCAAGTGGAACAGCACTTACTCTTGGGGAATCTGCAGCAGCTGGTCGTAACTTGGACTTAGATAAAATTCGTATAAGTGGAAGAGATGGAAATATCGGAGAACGTTCTAATGATGAAATTGCGGTGATGGCTCTTCGTGGTGGAGATATCGTTGGTCGTCATACTGTAGGTTTTTATAATGATGGTGAATTTATAGAGCTTAATCATACAGCAACTTCAAGAAATACATTCAGTAAAGGTGCAATTCGAGCTGCATCATGGCTAGCAAATAAAAAAAATGGACTCTACTCTATTAGCGACTGTTTAGAGTTATAAATCAACTATATTTTACTTTGATTTGAGTATAATCGCGTTTAAGTAAAAGATTATAAATAACTTTATAGCTAACAACATTTAAAAAATTTAGATTAAAGGCGAACTTTATTTGGCGATACTAGTATCGTTGAATGAAGTTCAACGCATAAGATGAATCTTTTAAATGTTGCCTATAAGGTGAGAAAAGAAGCTTTAACCTACTTCGTTAAAAGTCCTTAAAGCTACTTGTAGCTCCTGCGGATTTTTGCCTTGTATCTTATAGCTTCTTTTCTCATTAGCTATAAAGTTATTTATAATCTTTTACTTATTAGTTTATAGGAGAAAAATGTGCTAGAAGATGTTAATGAAAAATGTGCTGTTGTTGGAATTCATGGTAATAGCGAGGCTTCTAAGCTAGCTTATTTCTCACTTCATGCACTTCAGCATCGTGGACAAGAAGCAGCTGGAATAAGTTCTTCTGATGGGAAAAAACTTCAAACCATAAAAAAACGTGGTTTAGTTATGCGTGTTTTTGATGAAAAAAAGCTTGAAACATTAAAAGGTTTTAGTGCAATTGGACATACTCGTTATTCTACTGCTGGTGATGATTCAATTCTTGATGCTCAACCTGTTTTTGCTAGATATGATTTAGGAGAGATGGCAATTGTTCATAATGGAAATCTTACAAATGCTGAAGAAGTTAGAGCTAAACTAATAGCACAAGGTGCAATTTTTCAAACTTTTATGGATACTGAAAATCTTATCCACTTAATCGCTAAAAGTGAAAAAGAAAAACTTCTTGATAGAATTATTGATGCTGTCCAAAAAATAGAGGGTGCTTATTCATTAGTTTTTTTAAGTAGAACCAAAATGTTTGCAATGCGTGATCGTTTTGGTTTTCGTCCATTAAGTCTTGGAAAATTATCTAATGGTGGCTATATAGTTGCAAGTGAGACTTGTGCTTTTGATTTAGTTGGTGCAGAATTTATTAGAGATGTTGAGCCTGGTGAGCTTTTAATATTCCAAGAGGGTAAAGAACCCCAAAGTATTAAAGTGTTTGAGGCAACTCCTAAACATTGTATTTTTGAATATGTATATTTTGCAAGACCAGATTCTAAAGTTTTTGGACAATCAGTTTATCAAACTCGAAAAAATATGGGAAAAGAATTAGCTCATGTAAAACCTGTTGAAGCTGATGTTGTTATACCTGTCCCTGATGGTGGTGTTCCATCTGCCATTGGCTATTCTCAAGAGAGTGGTATTCCTTATGAGATGGGTATTATGAGAAATCATTATATCGGTCGTACTTTTATTGAACCTACTCAAGAGATGAGAGATCTCAAAGTAAAAATGAAATTATCTCCTATGATAGATATTATTAAAGGTAAAAGAGTTATTGTTATAGATGATTCTATTGTACGTGGAACAACTTCAAAAAGAATTGTAAAGATGCTAAAAGAAGCTGGAGCGAAAGAGGTGCATATGAGAGTCTCTTCTCC
>JAFLJV010000255.1 GCA_022712845.1 Sulfurimonas sp.
TTTGAAGATAATTTAAATTTTTTAAATAATACATTGATCAACTCATTAATAACTTGCTTTGAAATAACAATATTTTCAGAATAATCTTCCAAAACCTTATTGGCAATAATTTGCTTTTCTATTTCATCTTCAGAGTATGAATAAATTAAAATATTTGTATCTAAAAAAACCTTATCTGGCATGTGCTGCATACGCCGATCCCTCTCGGACACTCAGCCGATATATGCTCGGACACCCAGCCGAAGTGCTTTCGGACAGCTAGCCGATGTACGGTCGGACAATTTGAATAAATATCGGCTGGATTTTTGAAGTAGAAGATTCTCTAAAATTTAACTACACTTTGTAAAAAGGTGTAAAAATGGGGAGACTTTCTATGAAGAAGATCAAGGAGATATTGAAGTTAAGATTTATAACAGATATATCATACAGACAAATAGGCAGAGCGGTAAATATACCAAGCTCAACAGTGTCAGACTATTGTAAAAGGTTTGAAATAACCAAATACATATTAAATGACTTTCTGGAGATGGACGAAGAGAAGTGTTATGAGCTTCTATTTCCGGAAAAGAGATTGACCAACATACACAAAGAGAGACCGCTTCCGGATGTCGAGTATATACATAAAGAGATCGCTAAAAAAAGTGTGACCTTTGAACTGCTGTGGATGGAATATAAAGAACAGCATCCAGACGGCTACGGTTTGAGCCAGTTTAAAGAGTACTACTACCAATTCAAAAACAAAATAGATCCCACTATGAGACAGACTTATATCCCAGGACACCAAATGTTTGTAGACTACAGTGGACTGACCGTACCGTATCATGACAGCCTGACAGGTGAAGTGTTTAAATCTCAGATATTTGTCAGTGTATTGGGTCATAGTGGCTGTGTCTTTGTACATGCCACACCGTCACAGAAGCAGGAATACTTTATCAAGTCACATATTCTTTGCTTTGAGTTTTATGAAGGTGTTGCCAAAGTGATGGTACCGGATAACCTAAAGTCTGCAATCATATCTCATACTAAAAAAGGAATCATTGTCAATGAAAGCTACGCAGAGCTGTGTCGTCACTATGGCTGCGCTGTAGAGCCTGCAAGACCAAAGAAGCCACAAGATAAAGGTATCGTTGAACAAGCGGTACAGGGGATACAGAGATGGATACTGGCAGTATTCAGGCACAGAACATTCTTTAGCGTAGATGAGATCAATCAAGCCATAGCACCACTCATTGACAAATACAATAACAGAGTGATCAAGTTCATCGGTAAAAGCAGATACGAACTCTTTGAACAAGAAGAGAAGCAGTACCTGCAACCACTGCCTGCAAACAGACACATCTACAAAGAGATCAAAATAGCAACCGTAGATATATCCTATCATGTACAACTACTCAAATGTTTCTACTCTGTGCCCTACAAGTACCTCAAAGAAAAAGTAGAAGTAAAATACTCCACTACATTGGTGGAGATTTACCTCAAGTCAAAGCTTATTGCAACACATCCAAGACTGCACAAGATCAATGACCGATCAACCCTCAAAGAGCATATGCCTAAAAACCATCAGTATCAAAACGAGAAGATGAACCCTCAAAGATTACTGAACTGGGCAGATACTATCGGCAGTAATGCAAAAGTGTTTGTGCAACATCGATTAGACAAGGCAGATTATCCCGTCAATGTCTATAAAAGTATTATTGCCGTGCTGCACAAAGCAAAGATCTATGGGAATATGGAGTTGGACTTAGCCCTTGCTTATGCAAGCTCCATCAATGCCACCACAGTAAAGTCCATTGAATCCATTCTTTCAAAGAAACTGTATATGCAAGCCGCAAACAACACTGTAAACAGCGTACACAATGACCATGAAAACCTTCGTGGTCCAAAGTACTACAAATAACAAAGGAAGATACAAATGAACCAAACAACAGTCATCAATAAGATAAACGATTTAAACTATCAAGGGTTAAAAGAGTCATATCTTAGACAGATCGAAGATGCCAATTATCATCAACTCAGCTTTGAAGAGAGGCTCTACAATCTTCTTGAGGCACAAGAGATATTCTTGCATAACAAACGTATAGCCACAAACCTGAGAGCTTCAAAGATCAAAGACAAACAGGCAGCAGTGGAAGATATAGAGTACAGTGCCAAAAGAAACATTGACAGACAGTCACTGCAGGCACTCATTACTATGGACTTTATACGAAACCATCAGAACATTATTATTACCGGAAAAACTGGAACAGGTAAATCATTTACTGCCCAGGCTTTAGCCAACAGAGCGATACTTGACGGATTTAAAGTTTTTTACATCAGGGTTCCAACACTACTCGAAGAGATAAAACTCGCAAGAGCCGACGGTACCTATACAAATCTTTTACGCAGATATTCAAAATTCCAACTTCTCATTCTTGATGATTTCGGGGTATCACAGATGTCTGCGGATGATGCTACCAATTTATTTGAGATTATTGAAGACAGAACTGAAGTGAATTCACTCATTATCACTTCTCAGCTTCCTGTTTCACAGTGGTATGATTATCTCAATACCGGTACTGTTGCAGATGCTATTCTAGACAGAGTTGCACACTCATCTCACAGGATAGAATTGGAGGGTGAATCCATGAGGAAATTAAGGTCAGAAATCAACCATAGTTAAAAAGCTTTCGGACACTTATGATATAATCGTACTTAGAGATTTTTTACTTACAAACTGTCCGAAGATACTTCGGCTGGGCGTCCGAGTTTATCGGCTCATGCATGTAGATCCATATTCTTCTATTATGTATGATATATGACCGATGTAATAACATAAAGTATCATATGAGCAAATTGGTATTGATATTTCTACACCAGGCCCACTCAATGAACTGTCATATTTTAAACATAAACAATTATGACGATCTTTTTCTTGCGGAACTTCATCAAGATTTATTAAAATATCAGAACCAGATATTTGTTCAAGTTCCTCAACAATATTATCATAATTGGTAGCATTGATATAAAACTCAAATTCACAACCTAATCTGAGGTTATCTGAAAATATAATCTCAGATTTTGAATGAATTGTTTTCTTTTTTGGAATCCTTATTGTAGTTGATTTTGACATAATTTTTTTAATTTACAATAGATTTATAATAGGCATCAAAGTCTATGTTTAACTTTATAGTATTATTAGTCCAAGACTTTAATGGTTTTTTATTTAATGGAACTTTAGGCATAGATAAAATATAAGTTTTAGCTTTAACTTTTTTACTTCGTGTTGTTACCAAAATACTAGTACGTTTAAAATAATCTGGAGCACCTTCAAAGTCATCTACTTTTTCCAATAAATCTCTTCGTGTTATTTCATATAATTCACCATCAATATTTTGTCCAATTGAATTATCTTTTATTATGTATGGATAATTTTGATTGTCCTCTTTATACATAGCAAATTTACTTGATGTTTTGGCTTTACTAATATAATTTGCTTCAGAAAGAATATCATTATTTTGAAATCCTTTTTTTAAAGATCCATATACAAATAAGTATACTTTAAAAGATCGGAAGAGCGTCGT
>JAFLJV010000090.1 GCA_022712845.1 Sulfurimonas sp.
GCAGTAGCTTTTGCTGCATATGGATCATACTTAGCATTAAATCTCCATGATGTTTCTTTACCATCAACAACAGGCCATTTAAGACCACGAACTTTATGATAAACATCAAATCCTGCAAGGTCATGACCATGTCCACGAGTAAACGCAGCATACTCTTCCCAAAGATATTTTTGAATAAAGAAACCATAACCTTTAAATACTTTACCATCTGAGCCAATAACATCTCTACTATCACCATAAGCTTCAGAATTATCATATCCAGTTTGGATAGGATCTTTTTGGTCAAGTTTATATGATTTTGCAATTTTATTAGCAAAAAGAATTTCAAACATAGTTGTGTTTTCTTTATATCCCATTGCTTTTGCTTGCTCAATTACACTTGGTAGTGCTTTTTTTCTTGGACCTGATGGTGCCCATTCGCCCCATAGATCTTTAACTGTAAATCTTTTAGAAAGTTCAATCCATTGCCATGTATCACTCATTGCATCACCAACAGGAACAACTTGTTGTCTCCAGTGTTGAGTACGACGCTCTGCGTTACCATAAGCTCCCCATTTCTCATACATCATAGCAGATGGTAAGATAAGGTCAGATACTTTAGCTGAGATACCAGGGTATCCGTCAGAAGTAACAATAAAGTTATCCATTTCACGAGCTGCTTTAATCCAGTGAGTTGCTGAGGCAGTATTTTGGTAAGGGTTACAAACATTTACCCATGCAAATTTAATTAAACCATCTTCAATTCCTCTATGAAGAGCCATAAGATGCTGTTTACCAACACCATTTAAAGTTTTTTCAGGAATCATCCATTTATTCTCAGCAATTTTTCTATGCTTAGGATTTTTCACCATCATATCAGCTGGCAATCTATGTGTAAATGTACCAACTTCACGAGCAGTACCACAAGCAGAAGGTTGACCAGTTAAACTAAATGCACCATCACCTGGGTGAGCTTGTTTATTTAGTAAAAAGTGAACATTATAAGCAAGTGTATTCGTCCAAGTACCTCGAGTATGTTGGTTCATACCCATTGTCCAAAAAGATACTACTTTTCTACCTTTTTCAATGTATAGGTTAGCTAATTCTTGAAGTTTTACTTTAAAGTCTTCAATATTTTCATTAGGGTCACCTTTTACAATATTTGCTGTATACTCGAGTGTATATGGCTCTAAAGATTTTTTATACTCTTCAAATGAAATTTCCCAGTGGCCAAGAGTTCCACTAGTATGTTTCATTGTATCACCAGTTTTGTAACCAAAAGGTTTTAGTGCAGGTCCTTCTTTTTTAGAAACAGTAGTTTTCATTTCTTTAGCAATGATTTCCATCTCTAATGCAGAGTATTTACCCTCTTTAAGACTTTTTTCATTTGCTCTTCTCATACCATAACCGATATTTACAGGGCCAGCTGCAAAAATCATATGTTTCTTAACAAAATCCCAGTCTATAGTACCTTCTTTTTCATCTCTCATTACAATTTCTCTTGCAACATAGTTCCAAAGAGCAGTATCTGTATTTGGTGAGAATATAATTTCAGTATCAGCTAAATCTGAAGTTCTATGAGTATAAGTTTGAATAGATATAACTTTTACTCTCTCAGGGTCTGAAAGTTTTCTATCTGTAACACGAGACCAAAGGATTGGGTGCATTTCAGCCATGTTTGAGCCCCAAGCTACGATAGTATCAGTTAATTCGATATCATCATAACAACCAGATGGCTCATCAACACCAAATGTTTGATAAAAACCAACAACTGCAGATGCCATACAGTGACGAGCATTTGGATCGATAGCATTTGATCTAAATCCAGCTTTCATCATCTTTGTAGCTGCATATCCCTCTTGAATTGTATATTGACCAGATGAAAAAATAGCAACAGATTCAGGTCCAGCATGTTTAAGTGCTTTTCTGATATTTAGTTCCATCTCATCAAAAGCTCTTTCCCATGAGATTGGAGCAAATTTACCTTTTTTATCGAAGTTGCCTTTAGAATCAACTCTAAGTAGAGGTTGAGTTAATCTATCTGCACCATACATAATCTTAGCATTAAAATAACCTTTAATACAATTTAAACCTCTATTAACAGGGGCTGCCGGATCCCCTTTAACAGCAACAATTTTACCGTTTTTCGTTGCCATCATAATACCACAACCAGTACCACAGAAACGACAAGCTGATTTGTCCCATCTCCAGTCGCTTTCAGCACTTATTGCTGCTGCTTCTAGCTCTGCTGGTACACTCATACCAATAGCCGCTGCTGCAGACGCTGCTGCTGAACTTTTAAGAAATTCTCTTCTTGAAAGTGACATATTTTCTCCTATATAATAATTTTTGTTAAGGTGTCCATTAACGGTATTGATAATAGCACTTTGATAGGTTTAAAATCTTTGACTTAGGTCAAAAGATTAGATTATTTTATTAAGTTTGGTTTTATTAATGAAAAATGTAGATATTAGTAGCACTAAAATCATGATTTGATTTCTTGACAACTTTTTGTTAGTTTTTCTAATTCTTCTTTAAGATTTGAGAGTTTTTTTGTAGAGTTTATTAGCTCTTCAGTTGATTCAATTACAATATCTTCACTGTTGTTTAAGTGTTTTGAAATTAGTGATTTATCTTTTAATTCACAGAGAATAGTATCAAATTCATCTGTTAGCTCTTCGAGTTTTGAAGAAGCATACTCTGATTGTTTGAGTGCCTCATTTGAGTGATCCATGGCTGCATTTATTTTTTGTACAAAACAATTTATTGTATCGCCAACTTCTATAATTTCACTCTCACTTTCTGCTCCAAGTTTTATAGGCATAAATTTGGATTTTTCTTTATCTTCTAAGAGTAATTTTGAATACTCGGAAAATATTTCAACATGTGATTCAATAGATTTTAATTGTATTAATGAATAAATAAACATTAAAATGAGAATAGCTAAAGATACATATTGAAAAGTTTTTATAAATCTTGTTTTATCTTCGGAATTGTTCGTATACATTGTTACAAGTTTATCTACATTATCCAATAAAATTGTATTATTTTTATATATTGATTGTACAATTTTTTCCCCTGCATCTCTGTCAGAGTAAGAAACTGTTAATAGTTTGAACGTTTGAACATCTTCATAATAAGCATTCCATAATTTATGTATTTCATTTAATTGATCTGATATTTTTTTTACTGAAACAGGAGGTATGTTTTTATCATGATCACCATGTTTTATAATATTTAAGCCTTTTATAAATTCATTGCTTGCTGCGTTTAATTCATAAAAATCACTAGTATATGTATAGTGAAGATAAAAAATATTTTTAGCAATTTTTTGAGTTAACATTCTTTGCTTTCCAGCAATATTTATCATAGCAGCATCTTTTGTATTTTGTTGATTTAAGTATATAGTTGTACTTATTATACTAGCCATTAAGAATACAAGAAGTGCTACAATTAGTTTTATTTTTGTACTAATTTTATTTATTTTTTTCATGATTCTTCACCTCTATAAATATTTTTTAATGCCTCTTTGTCACAAATTGAAATTTCAGAACTATCAACTTGAATAATAGAACTTCTTTTTAATTTTTTTAATACACGAGAAAGAGTTTCAGGTTGAATATGCAACATAAAAGAGACTTCATGTCTTTTAAGTTTGTTAAACATCTCTAAATCAGAGCTTAACATAAAGGCAACTTTAGCAGTAGCATCAAATACAAGCTCCCTATTTACGACACAATGAAGCTGTTGAGTTTTTAAAAGTATTTCATTTATAAATTCATTATTAAGAATATTTTTGTGCAAAAATTTAGATTTAAGTTCTGTAAAATTTACTTCTAGAACAATACTGTCTTCCATAAATTCTGCATTAGAAAAGCAATATATAGAATCATTATCTAAAGTAGTTAATTCTGAAATAAGAGAGTTTTTGTGTATATGATAAAGAAATATTTCATTTTCAAATTTATCAATTTTATATACTTTTAAGAGTCCTGAAATTAGAAAAAAAATTTTATTGTATGAGTCATTTTCGTAATAAAGAATGGAGCTACATGGATACTTAATAATATTTGATATGCTTTTAACCATATTCAATTGTTCATTTGTAAGTGAATTAAAAAATGATAATTGTTTTATATATTTTAGTTTATTGTTCATATCACTTTTACACTACTTTAACTTTAAATTGTATGTATTTTAGCATAAATTATCTTTAAATTTTAAAATCAATTTGGAATGATATTTGCTATTTATTTGAATTAATTAAATGGATTTAGGAGGTTGTATGCAGTTTATAGAAGCTTTAAAATTAAGAAGCAAACTTCTATTTATTTTTATTATTATAACTATAGGTCTTGTAATTATTGGGTTTATTGGTGCAATAAACTTAAATTCAATGAAAAAAAATCTAGATTCTCTTTATTTCGGCTCACTTGTTCCTGTTATAGAATTAAACGCTATGTTACAAATATATAATGGTGATTTAAGTAATGTTATTCATAAAGCTAAAAATTCTGAAATTTCCAATAATGAAGTAAAACTACAAATTAATACAGCTATTGTAGCCATAAATAATGAGTGGAAAAAATATGAATCACATTTTAAAAGAGATGATGAACTTCAGTATATAGAATACGCTTCACAAGAGATAAAAACTACAAACAATTATTTTATTAAAATCATCAATTCTATGGAGAGAGGTAATGATATGAGATATGTATCAATTACAAATCTAGAAAACAAAATAACTCATATACAAAAGATAATAAATAAACTAATAAGTTATGAAGTGACAATTGCTAAGTATGAACGTAAAAACTTTTTAAAAGTATATGATTCAATCATGAAAGAAGTTGGTTTAATTTTACTTATGATTATTTTTGGAGTTTTGGTGATTTCATATCAAGTATTTAAAAGTATTCAGAGGGATCAAACTGCTTTAGAAGTTACTACTAAAAAATTAAAAAGAGCCAATAAAAAACTTGAAAATGTTTCATATACAGACTCTTTAACAGGATTATACAATAGAAGGTATTTTAATTTAATCTATGATAGAGAATTAAAAAGAGCAAAAAGAACACATAATTATATCACTTTTATGATGTTAGATATAGACTATTTTAAACAGTATAATGATACCTATGGACATATTGAGGGTGATTTTGCACTTAAAAGTGTTGCTAAAGTTTTAAATGATACACTAAAGCGTCCTGGTGATTTTGTATTTAGACTTGGTGGTGAAGAGTTTGGAGTATTACTTGCGGAGACTTCAGAGTCAAATAGTGCTACAATAGCTCGTAATATTTGTGATGCAATTAGAGGGCGTGAGATAAAACATAAAAATTCTAAAGTAAATGAATTTTTAACTATTTCTGTTGGTGTAGCTTGTTGTATAGCGGATGAAGCTCTTGATGAAGAAATTCTTATCACTAGAGCTGATGAGATGCTTTATAAATCAAAAGATGGTGGCAGAGATACTTATAGTATAACAACAAATGTTTCTCATGCTAAACCACAAAAAATAAAAGATAAAGATACAGCTTAGTGATTGTTTTTAAATCTAAAACCTTGAGTAAGCAAAAGTTCACGAAGTTTTTCTTTTAGTTCACCTTGAAACTCCATCCAATTATCTTTATAGCTTCCACCACATCCTAGTTTTTTTTTAAGAGTTTTTAAAGTAGATGATGCATCATCTTTACTTAGTTGAAACTCTCCAACCAAGGTTACAGTTTTTCCACGGCGTTTCTCTTTTTTAAAGATTAAAAAATGTTTTTTTGGCTCTAGAATTTCATTTGAAATAGTTGTTTTACGATGAATTTGAACTTCACCCCACCCATTATCTATATCTGCACCGATAAAGATATCTAGTTTTTTACCTCTACTCATTTAGATGACTTTTTGAGCCAATACACTCATATTAGTATTACCATATGAGCTGTTCTGTACACTTTTTATTACATCATCAGAAGTGATATTTTTTGCATTATAAACTATAATAATCACTTCATCATTTGACTTTAAAAAGGTGCTTTCTCCATATGGAGTATATCTTGTTGCGCCTATACTTATAACAGCTTCTTGTGGATTATTGCATGTGGAGATATATTCACTTAATGGCTCTAGTGGACCAAAATCTTTTTGAGTATTTATCTGCTTTGTCATCCAATTTTCAAGTTTTTCATAAAGGTAGCTATATCCACTTAATTCAACATCTTCACCATAAGCGTGAACTTTATCATTACGACGTAAGAAACTACAGATTGAGTAGCTATCCATAACTCCACCTTTTGAGAACTTATCAATAATAAAAAGATTATCAGAGATACCCTTAGATGCCACGCCCCAGTTTTTCTTGTCACTTATTTTATTAGCACCAGCTACTCTAATAGAGCAGTCATTATATGCACCAAAGTGAGTTGGTATAATTTTTGATAGTTTATTATTAACATACTCAAGTTTACAGATAAGACCAACTTCTGGCTCAGCTTGAACATTTACATTCTCTTTTGGAAGGGTAATAGTATCACTTGATAGAGGATAAGTATTTAAAATCTCTTTAGCATTACTTACTGGTTGTGGTAGATAAAAAGGAAACATCCCTTTTGGAGCTGCTTCATCTGCTGTAATAATATCCTTAAACTCTTCAAGCTCACCAGCTTGAGCTAAGTGAAGAGCAAAATTACCAGCAATGCCAAGACCTATAAAATTTTTATATTTTTCCATCTGCTTTTGCCTCAGCATACTCCTCATAAGTACCTTTAAAGTCTGTTACACTGCCATCAGCATGAATCTCAATTATACGAGAAGCAAAAGCATCTAGTAACTCACGGTCATGAGATACACATATTACATTTCCTTTAAAACTTAAAAGAGCTTCTCCAAGTGCAACGATAGCTTCTAAATCAAGATGATTTGAAGGCTCATCTAGTACTAAGAAGTTTCCACCCTCAAGCATCATTTTACTTAGCATCATTCTATGTTTTTCACCACCAGAGATACTAACTACTGATTTTTCTTGCTGTTCACCATTAAATAACATACGACCGAGGCAATTTCTAATTTCTGCTATATCACGCTTAGGATCAAATGCTCTTAACCAGTCATAAAGAGTACCGTCCCCGTTAATAGTATCTGCCGTATCTTGTGGGAAGTAAGAGTTTTCAATGGTAGCTCCCCAGTGAACTTCACCACCACTTGGTTTCATCTCTTCCATGATAATTTTAAGAAGAGTTGTCTTACCAACACCATTACCACCAATAAGTGCAACTTTTTCACCTGGATCAAATTTAAGGTTTATATCTTTTAAAACTTCATTACCATCTGCGTAAGTGAGGTTAACTCCAACAACATTAAGTGCTTCATCACCCATAACTCTCGCAGCTTTAAAAACTATACTTGGATCACGGCGAGATGATGGTTTAATATCTTCGATTACTAGCTTATCAAGTTTTCTCTGTCTTGAAGTTGCTTGTTTTGCTTTAGATGCATTTGCAGAAAAACGACGAACGAAAGCTTCAAGTTGTTCTTTTTCTTTCTCTTTTTTAGCATTGTTAAGTTCATTTTGTTGAGCTATTACGTTTGCAGCTATATACCAATCATCAAAGTTACCAGTAAACTCACGAATTTTTTGATAATCAACATCAAGAATATTTGTAACAACAGCATTTAAGAAGTGTCTATCATGAGAGATAACTACCATAGTGCCCTCATGACGTTTAAGCTCATTTTCTAACCAGCTAATAGTCTCAATATCAAGATTATTCGTAGGCTCATCAAGGAACAGCACATCTGGCCTTGGATATAAAACTTGTGCAAGTAAAACTTTGAATTTATCAGCACTATCAAGTGTAGACATTAGATTTTGATGCTTATCTGCAGGGATTCCAACATTTTCTAAAATTTTAGCAATATTTACATCATATTCATAAGTTGGATCTTCTTCAACAGAGATAACTTCTAAATCAGCTAGACGATTATTTGTAGCATCATCTGCAAAATCACCAGTCATATAAAGATC
>JAFLJV010000091.1 GCA_022712845.1 Sulfurimonas sp.
ACTACCAAAGTCATCTATTGCTATTTTTGCACCATATCTCTTTACTTCAGTAATAAAACGTTCAACTTTTTTAAAATCTTCTATAGCATCAGATTCAAGAATTTCAAATATTACTCTTTTTGATGCTTCTGAATTTTTTAATTTATCAATTATAAAATTAAATATTTCACTACTCATAATATCTTCTATTGCAAGGTTAATTGTAAATTCATAATTATTATTCTCAAACGTAGCAAATGACTTATCTATAATAGTTTTAGTAACAATATTATAAATTTTTATTTTTTTTGCTACTGGAATAAAAAGAGTTGGTGATAATATTTTTTTATTTTTATCTATTAATCTAGCTAAACATTCATACTTTGTTACTTTTGAAGTTTGTGTATCTACAATAGCTTGAAAATAAGGAACAATATTTGAGTTTTCTACAGCATATCTAATGATACCTGATAACTGTAAATTTCTTTCATACTCATTTTCAAACTTCATTCTATCTTCATATATCCAAAAAGGAACACCTATCTCTTTAGCATATTTAAGAGCCATAGAAACTTTTGAAAAAATATTTTTATTATTCTTATTTGTAGAGGAAGCTAATGTAAAATCAATATATATTTTAATATCTTGATACTCTATAATAATATTATTAATCCCAGAATAAAGATTAGATAAATACTCTTTTAAATCATAAAAGCCCATATCTTTATCTATTACAAATGCAAACTCATCACCAGATAGCTTGTAAATATTATAATTAGGAATTTTTTCTTTAAGATATTTTCCAACTTTTTCAATTACATAATCTCCAACAATATAACCATAAAAATTATTAATAATTTGAAAATTATCAATATTAAATATTACCAATGTGAAATTTTTATGATCTTCTAAAACGTTTCTAAGCTGATATTTATTGGGAAGATTTGTTAAATGATCTGTAAAATATCTTTTAAATAATTTATTTCTATACTCTTTAATACTTATATTTTTTTGAGTAATTTGTAGGTATAATTCATTTAATATCTCATCACTAATATTTTGTGAATCTATATCTATTTTTAAATCAAAAATCGTTAAAATTGTTTTTACTTTATCATTATGTTTTAACAATATAATCTTAGTATCTGGAATTATTTTAGATAATTCATTTTTCAAACTCTGAACCAACACTGTATTATGTATAAAAGATGTTACTTGTATCAGTATATTTTTATTTTTCAATCTTTTAAATTTTTTTATAACAACAGGAATATCACTTGAAGACTCTAGTGTAAAACTGTTTACCTCTAATGTTTCACCATCTATTTCCACATAATTCTCCAAAAAATATATTTATTTAATTTTAGCATATTTTTAGTACATAAAGTAGATTTTAACAACATGTTTAATATACTATTTAAATACATTACTTAAAGGTTATTATTGAAGTCTTTTCAAAATCTGCTACTTCTACAAAACCTATATCGACTTAAAGCACTTGGTTTTAAATATAGTGACTCATTTTCTATAAATAAAAAAAACTTTATAGAAAAACCAAACTCTATTCAAGAACTTACAAAAAATATCTCCACTTGCCATTTATGTGATTTAAGCAAATCTAGAACTCAAAGTATGAATGGTTTTGGAAATATAAATGCCAACCTGATGATAATAGATTACACTGTTTCATTAAATGAAGATATAACAAACTCTTATTTTACTGGTCGAACTGGTGAAGTTTTAACAAATATGATATTAAATGTCTTAAATTTATCTATTGAAGATGTATATTTTACACATTGTGTTAAATGCAAACCTTTAAACTCAAATACTCCATCAACTTCAGAATGGGATTCATGCAAAGATTATCTATTTTCTCAAATAGAATTTATAAAACCTAAAGTTATTGTTACTTTAGGTAAAGATGCTTATGCTAAAGTAACATCTGAAAATGAAAACTTTGGAAATGTAAGAGGACATGTTATAAACTTTAAAGAATATAAACTAATTCCTATTGAGCATCCAAATCATCTACTTAGAAACCCTGATGATAAAAAAATTGCTCTAAAAGATTTAAAAACTATAAAGAGTTGTATATGCTAAAAATATATTTTATTATTTTATTTATTCCATTTACTATGCTTGCACAAAGTTTTTTAATTTCTAATATTAAAATTCCTCAAACACAAGTTCAAAACTTAGATCCTTATCCATGTAATGAAGAGTGCATGCAAAATTATCTTAAAAATGATTTTATATTCTCTTTTTTATCTCATGCAACTGCAGAACTTGAAGATGAGATTCTTAAAAAAGAAAGAAAAAAATTTATAAATATTTTTAATCTTAAATCAAAAGTAATAAGCAAAAAACTTCGTATCGCTCTTCTTCTACCATATAACACAATTGGCAGATACGCAACATCAACAACTAATGCTTCATTTGCTTATTTAATGGCTAAAAATCATCCTTTTGAATTAAAAAGTTATAAAATAGAAAATGAAAGTCATGAAGAGATATCAAAAGCATTATTAAAAATTAAAGAAGATAAATTTTATTATGTAATTGCTCCTTTAACTCAAAATGGTGAAAATGTGATCTCAAAAATTAATCCAAAAATAAATATATATTTTCCAACAATAAATAAAAGAGATGCAAATACAACTTCAGAGTATTTATATTATGGAGGTATAGACTACAGAGCACAAAGTGATTTATTACTTTTTGAAGCTGAATCCCCTTTAGTTATATTTCATGATAAATCTAAAATAGGAAAAGCACTATCTAATTATCAAGAAAATGAATTTTATAAAAGAAATATTTTAGTAAATATTAATAATAA
>JAFLJV010000092.1 GCA_022712845.1 Sulfurimonas sp.
AGTCGTAAAAGCTTATGGGAAAAAAGAAAGAAGTATGACATTGTCAAGAAAAAATAAAACCCTTTTAGTAGATAAAGAAGCAGCTTCTGCCTTAGAATTACTTAAAGATGGATTATTGTTACCAGTAGAGAGTTTAATGAACTTAAAACAGAGTAAAGATGTTTCAAAAACAGGTCTTGTAAATAATAGATCTTTCCCTTTTCCTTTTATCCTTGCACCATCAGGAAAAATGAATGAAGAGGTATTAAAATCTCTAAAAGCTTCTGAAGAAGTCACTATATTACTTGAAGGTAAACCTTTTGCCATTTTAGTTGTTGATGAAATTTTCCATATTGATAAAAATGAAAGAGTAAAACAAATATATGGTACGGATGATTTAACTCATCCAGGTGTTTTAAATACAATAAACAGACTTGGTTCTTTAGCAGTATGTGGAGAATACGAACTGGTTAATATTTCAAGTAATACTAATAAACAAAAAATTGATGATGCAAAAAAATTAATATCTGCTAAACATACAACTGGTATTATGATGGCAGTAAACCCTTTGCATCGTGCACACGAAAGATTAATTCGTCAAACATTAGAAAACACTGACTTACTTGTTATCTTTTTATTAAAACCATACACTATATCAAACTTAGATTATGAAATAAGAAAAGAATCTTTAGAATTTTTTATAAATAACCATTTAACTAAAAATCATGTTTTGGTTCTTCCTTTAGAAAATAGTTACATATTTTCTGGAAACAATGAGATAATTATTGATGCAATTGTGGCAAAAAATTATGGTTGCGACAGACTTACTATTGGAAGAAATCATGCTGGACTAGGTATGTTTTATGATTCAAACTTAAATAAATCAATTATAGATAGAGTTGTAGGAATAGATATAGATATAACTGTAGCAAGTGAATATGTATATTGTGATAAATGTACAACACTTGTTAGTAAAAGTACTTGTCCTCATGGACAACATCATCAAATATCATACCATGCTGATTCTATTTTAGAACTTTTAGAACTGGGCATGCTACCTCCAACTATACTTATTAGAAAAGAGATCGCTGCTTTAATTTTATCTAGACTTTTTCCAAATAGATTTAAAAATCTTGAAAAATTATATTATGACTTACTTCCTGTTGAAGGATTATTAAAAGAGCATACCGAAAAAGATTTTTATTTAGAACTTATAAAACTTTACCAAACTACATCACTTACTTAGGACTTAAATGAACTATTTTTTTATAACTCTAGGCTACAGTGGTCTATCTCCTAAAGCTCCTGGTACTGTAGGAACTTTAGTTTCACTACCTCTTGGAATGTTAATTCTTATATATCTTGATGCTCAAACTCTTTTTTTGGCAACTATTTTAATAAGCATAATTGCTATAAAAGAGATAAACAAATATGAAAAAAGAACTGGTATTCATGATGATAAGCGAATAGTTATAGATGAATTAGTTGGTATGTGGTTTGCCCTTAGTGTTGCCCCAGCTATAGGTGTAAATATAAGTGAAGTTGGTGACTTACAAAATGGATTTTTAGTGCAATGTTTACTCTCTTTTGTTTTATTTAGATACTTTGATATAGCTAAACCATCTATCATTGGTAGAATTGACCGTGAAGCAAAAGGTGGTGTTGGTGTTATGGGTGATGATATTATTGCAGGTTTTGCAGCAGGGATACTTAGTGCTGCATTATGGCAAGGATGGTTAGAGCTTCAAAAACTTTTATGATTTCTGCTCTAACTCATTTTCATGATAAAGTGAGAGTGATGGGAATGCAAACTCTATAGAGTTATCCTCTAAAATCTCCATCATTTTTAACATCACATCTTGTTTTACTTCAAGCCATTCTTGCCACTTTACTGATTTTGAAAAACAGTAGATTAAGATGTTTATACTTGAATCACCAAAACTATCAAGATAAACAAGAAGTGTTTTTTTAATCCCTTCTTCATCATCTTTTGAAAGAATGGCTCTTGCTCTTTTAGAGTTTTCTTTGTATGAATGTTGCGTATTTACTGTAGCTATTCCATTATGTTGGTCTAACATATTATAAATCTGTGAAATTGCATTTTGTATATCCTCACGTTTTGAGTTATACTTTATACCTAAGTGCATCTTAATTCGTCTGCCTAGTGAGCGTTTGTTCCAGTTTCTAACATCTTTGTTTGCTAAAACTGCATTTGGTATAGCTATAAGAGCATTATCAAAAGTTCTAAGTTTTGTAACTCTTAAACCAATCTCAACAACTGTTCCCTCTTTACCATCAACCTCTATCCAATCACCTTGAGAAAAAACATCACTAAAAAGAATTGAGAGAGTTCCAAAGAAGTTTGCTAAAGAATCTTTTGATGCTAAAGCTACTGCTAAACCACCAATTCCTAGTCCTGATATAACTGCTGTTAACTCCACCCCTGCTATATAAAGTATGGTTAATATACCAATAATCCAAATAAAAACATTTAGAAGTTTTATAGATACATTTACAACTTCATTTTTAATTTTTGTTACTTTTGTATTTACATCTCCAAGTTTAATATTTGCTATTGTATTTAGAATTGTATATATAACAAATGTAATTAAAAAAGCATATATCATATTAAAATATATACTAAAGTCACCAACTGTATTAAAATCATTATATACATAAAGTGTTAGCTCTATATTTATTACTATAAATATACTCTCAAGTAGTTTTCTAATACTTCTAAAGATATCTTTTGAATACTTTTTAAGTGATTTAATTTTAGAGATATTACTTTGAATCAAATCAAAGAGAACTTTTCTTATTAAATATATACCTATGAACAGTGCAAGAATAACACCTATTTTAAATGCACTCAGCCCATAAGGGTTTAAAAATCCATCTATTAACTCTATATTCATTTTATATACCTTCAGCTATCATTGCATCTGCAACTTTTTTAAATCCTGCAATATTTGCACCATCTACATAATTTCCTTCAACTCCATAATCTTTGGCAGTTAAAGCAACTCTCTTACAAATCTGTTGCATCGTAGTTTTCAACTTGTCATCAACCTCTTCAAAACACCATCTTTGCATAGAAGCATTTTGACTCATCTCAAACTCACTTACAACTACTCCACCAGCATTTGCAGCTTTTGCAGGAGCAAAACATATTTTATGGCTTAAAAAAGCAGATATAGCATTTGGAGTCGATGGCATATTTGCACCTTCACTTACACTTATGCAACCACTAGTTATTAAGTTTTGTGCATCTATCTCATTTAACTCATTTTGAGTTGCACATGGAAATGCAGCGTAACACTCTATATCCCAAACAGCGTGAGCACCCTCTGGATACTCGGAAACTGGAGTATATTTAGCTTCAACGTGATTTTTTATGTACTCTTTTAAAGATGATTTACTATTTACTTTTAGCTCTTTTAATAATTCCAAATCAATTCCACGAGGATCATAAATAGTTCCTTTTGAATCTGTACATGAAACAGGAATAGCTCCAATATCAAGCAATTTTTCTATAACATGTAGTGCAACATTTCCTGCCCCACTTACAGTACAAATTTTACCCTCTAGAGAGTCTTGATTTTCTAACTCTAACATAGTTTGAGTAAAATAAACCACTCCATAACCTGTAGCTTCTGGACGCATAAAAGAGCCTCCAAACATATATGGTTTACCTGTTAAAACACCATCAAATGATGAAGTGATTTTTTTATACTCACCAAACAAATAACCTATTTCTCTTGTTCCAACACCGATATCTCCAGCAGGAACATCAACTCTGGGTCCTATATATGTATGAAGTTTTGTCATAAAAGCTGAACAAAATTTCATAATTTCAAAGTCACTTTTGCCCTTTGGATCAAAATCACTTCCACCTTTTGCTCCACCAATAGGTAAACCTGTAAGTGCATTTTTTAAAATTTGCTCAAATCCTAAAAATTTCAATACACCTTCATCAACAGTTGGATGAAAACGAAGTCCCCCTTTATATGGTCCCAAAGCATTGTTAAACTGAATTCTAAGTCCATTATTCACTTGTATATTATTATTATCATCAACCCATGTAACTTTAAACTTTATAATTCTATCTGGGACAACTAGTCTCTCTAAAATAGCATACTTTGTATATATCTCATCAGATTCTAAAAGTGGAGATATAGAACATATAACCTCTTTCATCGCTTGATAAAATATATCATACATTGCGCAATCATTCACTTCAAACTTTTTCAGTTCATCTTCAGCAATACTCATCTGCTTCCTTAAAAAAAATATATTTGGTATTATACTACTCTTATTGATATAAAATAAATATTTATATAAACATATATGCTAAAATTTGATAATTAAAGGATAAATCATCACTTATACACTTATACACACTATTCATATATTTTCTGTATTTATTTATGGAGGCTTTTTATTTGTTGATATTTTATTTTTATCTAAAATGACTCAAACTCTAAATGATGAAGAGCATAAAAAAGCAAGAGAAGCGATAATGATACATGTAAGAAAAGTTGTTCCTTATGCTCTTATGGTTGCAGTTGCAAGTGGTCTTTATCTTATATCACAAGTTTTTGGTAAAATTGGGGATGAAGGAATGTCATCTTTTCAAATTTTACTTAGTATCAAAGCATTTTTAGCTTCATGGCTTGGACTTAGAGGTATTAATCAAAAACTATTTAAGATAAATCCTTGGGTATTTAAAAGTCACTTTTTCCCATTTAGCTTTGTAGTTATTATAATTTTATTATCTCAATTTATGTATCTATAATTAACCTAATCCCAATCATCATACTTTGATTGGGCATGTTTATCTTTTTTATAACGTCTTGAATTTTTAGTTTTATCTAATTGATTTGAGCTATAAATAAGCTCTTCTTTTATGTCATCTATATCTTTATCACTCTCTTTAAAACCTATCATTTTTGTAACTATTTTTTGTAAATCCTGCAAGTCACCTTTATATAATGCCATTTCATCAATTCTTTTTAAAACTTTTAAAGCATTTGTGATTTTTTTATCATAACCTGCACTTGTTAATTCTGGTGTATTTATTAGATACGATAAAATACTTTTATAAAATCTCTCTAATGCTCTTATATAACGAAGCCTTTGTGAATTATCAACTGCTTTTTGAGATGCCATATATATTAATCCTTATGAGTTAAATAAGGGAGCATAAATAACTTATTATCCCTTTATTGATACAATTATACAATTTATTTTAAGTGCTTGGAGAACAAAATTGAAAAAGATAATAATACTATTACTAATTTGTGCGATTTCTATTTTTGCAACAGTTACAAATGAGAAAGTTTCAAAAAAACATATAAACTCAGATATCCCTATTGTTGATATTAGAACACCAGGAGAGTGGAAACAAACAGGACTTTTAAAGGGTGCTATCCCTATTATGTTTTTTGATCCACAAGGAAAATACAACCTTGATGAGTTTATAGAAAAACTAAATAAAGCAGTTAATACAAAAAAACCTTTTGCTCTTATATGTAGATCTAGCAGTAGAACAACTATGCTATCAAACTTTCTTTCAAAAAATTATAAATACCAGATTATCAACCTAAAAGGTGGCATGAATCACGCTAAATCTATAAATTTACCAATCCTACCATATAAATAGATAGTGAATTTTTTAAAGTTTCTCTTTTATTTTATTACAAGAATAATAGCTATATTTACTATTATTGCTTTTATAGTATTTTTACTTTGGGGTGCTTTATATCTTATATTTGTTTAATAATTTTAGATTCAATGGAACTGTTATTGCTTGTTAAATAATACTAATAAAAAGGTATATCTATGGAAACTGCAACAAATTATATTAGTTATGTAAGTGATATGAAAAATTATGAGCTTAGTGATGGGCGTAAAGCATATCAAGCCCCTTTTAAAGATCGTTTTGAAGATATCTATAAAAAAGCTCAAGAGGTTGATATAAACCAATCAAATGCAAAAGAATTTTTAAATTCTCTTTCCAAAAGTGAGCTATCAACACTGAAAAATTTTGCTGGCTTAGCAGATAAAATAGATATAGATACTCTCAGCGAGGAAGGTGCATATAATCTTTTAATGCATGATTATGAAAAATATGATTTTAATAATGATGGTATTATGGAAGTTGGAATTGCTAACTCAACTATGCCAGTACCTAAAAATATGCCAAGTGATGTTAGAAAAGCATTTATAGATGCTATGAGTAGTTTAAGTGATAAAGATAAACTAATGAGCCGATCGTTAACATTTGATATTTCTAGATTATCAGCACATATTAATGGTACAGAGTACAAACCTCAAACAATAGACTATAATTATTTAAGCTCTCGTGTTGATGCAATGCTAAATCCAAAACCACCAGCCTTTACATCAGAAGCTGCTAAAGAAAGTGCAAGAGCATTTTGGAAAGCTTTTGATAGTTCTTATACTGGTGATAAAACTCAAAAAAATAATGTAGAAGAAAC
>JAFLJV010000093.1 GCA_022712845.1 Sulfurimonas sp.
ACTTAAAGAAGATGCCGAAACTTCAAAGGTTGAAAAGTTTGTAAGAAGCAGACCAGATTTATCATTCAAGTTAATAAAATTTCTGAACAATCAAAATCAATTCGAGAGTGAAATTAATTCAATAACACAGGTTCTTACTTTAATGGGTAGAGATAGATTAATGAGATGGTTATTAATGTATTTGTATTCTGAAGTATCTACAAGCCCAATATCAGAAAGTGTTCTATCGATTGCTAGAAAAAGAGCTGAGAAAATGGAAGAAGATGCACCACATCATATGAGAGATAAAGCATATTTAGCCGGTATGTTTTCAATGATGGATATTCTATTCCAAACAGATATGAAAGAACTAATGTCACAGGTAAGAATGGATAAAGATATTGTTAATTTGGTTACAACTAAAACTGCTAGATTCTCTAGTAGTTTGGAGCATATTGAGAAAGAAGAAAAAAAAGAGTTAAAGAAAGTAGTATGTGAACACTTCAATGAATTAAACATTGAAGATATTTTGTATGCCTTAGAATTCGCAGGTGTTAAATTAGATTAAATCTATTTTAAAATTTAAAAATAGTACAAAGACCTCATTTATAAGCTCAAAACTGCATTTTATATTATCTAGTGTGGAGTACTTGATATTGAGTAACTCTGAATGTAGTGGATTATAATGCCTCTAAAAATCAAGACAATATTTCTAAAGATTTTTAGTGATGCCACTGATGGAAAGAGTGTTATAAAAAATGTAGCTGCAACAAGCCCAAAGAGGTAACTTTTGATAGTCAAAAAATGCTTGTTTTGACAGCGGGTAAAATAAATAATATTCAAACATGTATGAAAAAAAAGGTTATAGATTATTTAGTTACTTCAGTGATGTTTACATTAAAGTGAAAGATAAATCATATGAGATGGGAGATGGGAGATATGAAAATTCAAGAACATACAATTAGTGGTAACAATGGTATGAAGCTTTAAAAATAACTTTATTTTTACTTAGAGTTATATAAGTTATTAATAGAATTATACCTTACAATGATTTAACTTTTTGAGCAACTACAATATAAAGTTTGGATGACTCATTTTTGCCACTCAACATTCTTATATCAACTTTTATTTTTACAGTTCTATCACCTACTGTGTGATTAATCTTATAACTCATCTCTTTAATAAGTTTTATATGCTCACTCATTTTATCAAATCCAATGTTATTTTTAAAAAGAGGAATTTTATCAAACTCAATCTTAGCATTTTCATTTTTTATACGAAACATCTTTTTAAAACCTGGATTCATTTTTGTAAAAATTCCTTCCGCATTCATATAACCAATAGCAAAAGGAAAGTACTCAAATCCAACTTTAATACTTTGTATCTGACGTTTCAAGTCATTGTTTTGCTCAACAAACTTGGTAATATCACTTCCAATGGCAATAATAAAATTCTTATTTTGTTTAACTATTTTAGAAACCTGCCAGTTGATTTTGTAAACTTCTTCTGTTGAACCTTTCATTGGAGTAACAAAATGCTGACTAGCGGAATCTTTAGACATCAACTCTTCTAAATAGTGACTCAATACTTTTATATCACTGGGGATAAAAGTCTCAAAGAAATTTTTCTCAAGTACATCCTCTCTTTTCATGCCGACAAAATTTAAAAAGCTCTCATTTGCATCTATGACTTTGCCCTCTTCATTAAGAACGACAACAATAGCACTACATGCTCCAGTAAGATCATGAAAAGTAATATTTTCAAAGAGCTCGTCTATATTGATTTCTATAAGTGCTATAAAAAGATGATTTGAATTTTTACTGAAATTAACGTTATAAAGTTTATCAAAAATCTCGACATCATGAAGAGTAAAACTGTCAGAATGGGATTCATCTTTATAAGATTGTATAAGTGTTATAAATTCATCAGTGAGTTCTAATTCTTGGGATTCTTCTTGTGATAAAAGATTTTTCATAACTTCATTAGCATAAAGTACAGAGTAATCACCCTCTTTATCTTCTACTAAAACAATAGGGCACGAGAGAGTGTTTACTACATTAAAGACTAACTCTTGTTCTTCCATTTTCAAACTCCCACAAAATTTTAATAAAAAAATAGATATATCTATAAGATTATATCAAAGTTTACAGTTTATTTAAATTCACATTCCTAAGTAAGGTTTCAACACTTCAGGAATATCTATAGAACCATCTTCGTTTTGATAATTTTCCATAATAGCTACAAGTATTCTTCCAACAGCGAGAGAACTGCCGTTTAACGTATTAACAAACGTTTTTTTCCATCTTTGTACCTTGTTTTTGCACGACGAGCTTGGAAGTCTCGAGTGTTTGAGATAGAAGAAATTTCACGGTATTAGTCTTGACCCGGTAGCCAAACGCCATTGGATAAATATTCTAATTTATTATATTGTTGGTTAGTATACAATGATTTAACTTAGAATGTTTCTTTTATTATTTTTGTTTCTGCAGTGTATAGGCAGTTAAGATTCCCAACCTTTGCTATATGAATATTTATTTTCTATGTCTTTATTCATAATTCAATACTGCTATTTACTCATTATACTGTCATTTAAAATTCTTGATTTTACACTTCTAAGTTTATGGGTTGATAAATCTTATTATTTTTAAACGTATTATTTTGATGACTATAAAATAGTTTAAACCAACCTGGTTCGTAGTAATTAGTCATATTAATTTTCGGCAGCATTATGGCAGCGATACATCTTAAAATCAATAGAAAAACAGCAATTTAGCTATAATTCCACCAATGAAAAAAGAGATAAATTTTAAAGCAACTACTCCTTTTGAACCAGCTGGTGATCAGCCTACTGCTATCAAAGAGTTAAGTGAATCGATACTAAAAGGTAATCGTTACCAAACACTTGAAGGTGTAACAGGTAGCGGTAAAACATACACTATGGCTAAGGTTATAGAGAACGTTAAAATGCCTACTATTATTATGACTCATAACAAAACTTTAGCGGCTCAACTCTACTCTGAGTTTAGAGGTTTCTTTCCTAATGCACATGTTGAGTATTTTGTTTCTTACTATGATTATTATCAGCCTGAGGCTTACATACCTCGTCAAGATTTATTTATCGAAAAAGACTCTGCTATAAATGATGAGTTAGAACGTATGCGCTTATCTTCTACTGCTAATCTTCTTTCTTATGATGATGTAATAGTTATTGCTTCTGTTTCAGCTAACTATGGTCTTGGTGATCCAGAAGAGTATCTAAATATGGTTCAAGCTTTAGCTGTTGGTGATGATATAAACCAGAAAAAGCTTTTACTTCGTTTGGTTGAAATGGGTTATAGTAGAAATGACTCTTATTTTGATAGCGGTCACATAAGAGTAAATGGTGAGAGTATAGATATTTATCCACCTTATTTTGAACAAGAAGCT
>JAFLJV010000094.1 GCA_022712845.1 Sulfurimonas sp.
TTTCATCTTTAGTACGAAATGCAATATCTGGAGAATATAAACGAGCAGTTCCTAATGGTCTTTCCTCATTACAAGGCCATTGGATTCCACCCTCTTTTTCAAGTAACTCATATGTGATTCCAGAGTAATCACAAAGTTGACCCTTACTTATCTCTTTCATCTCATTAAATGCGTCTATCGGCTTTTCCCACTCAGAAAATAAAAGCTCATGTACACCATCAAAATACTTAGAAAAATCAACCACAATATCAAAATCACTTTTCGTATTTCCTAAAGGTTCGACTGCTTTGTTTGCACGGTTACATCGTCGCTCAGAGTTTGTATATGTTCCCTCTTTCTCACCCCATGTTGCAGCTGAAAAAACTACATCTGCTATCTCCGCAGTGTCTGACATGAAAGCATCTTGGACTACAAGTAAATCAAGTTTAGCTAATGTTTTACGCAGTTTTTCTTGATTCACAAAACTTACAAGTGGATTTGTAGCAACTATCCAAAGTGCTTTTATCTCACCTCTATCTATCGCATCTATAATCTCTGCGTATTTGTATCCACGTTCAGTCGGAACTATATTCTCAGGTACTTTTGCGATTCTCGCATAATCTTCTAAGGCTTTTATATCACCATAGTTTCTATACCCAGGAAGTGAAGAAGTAAATCCAAATTCTCGTGTTCCCATTGCATTACATTGTCCTGTTATAGAAAAAGGTCCAGCTCCTTCACGTCCTATTTGTCCAGTTAGAAGGTGTAAATTTATAATTGCACTTACAGTATCAGTCCCCATAAAAGACTGGTTTACACCCATAGTCCACGCCGTGAGTACAGAATCTTGTGCTACAAAATGTTTTGCAAGTTCATACAAAGTCTTTACATCGATTCCTGTAATATTTGCTACTTCTTGTGGAGGATAATCTTGTAAGTGTTTTTTAAGCTCTTTATAGCCATTTGTATTTGCTTTTATATAGCCTTCATCTTCCCAACTCTGCTCCATCACGATATAGGCAAGTCCATTAAAAAGTGCTAAATCTGTGCGTGGTTTTATGGGTACAAAAGTTGTAGCCATTTGCGCTGTTTTTGAAGAACGAGGGTCTATGACGATTATGTTTGGTTTGTTTTTATTTTTTGATAAATGAAGCTTTAGAATCGGATGATTATCAGAGATATTTGCACCAATAAGAAAAATAGTATTTGCTTTTTCAAAGTCTTCATATGCTCCAACTGGACCATCTGAACCAAGTGATTGTTTATAACCCATAACTGCCGAAGCCATACAAAGCGTTGTATTTCCATCATAATTATTTGTTTTAAGTCCAAGTTGAACGAACTTTCCAAGCGTGTAAAATTCTTCTGTTAAAAGCTGTCCGGTTGAAAGAACACCAACAGCTTTTTCACCATGTTCCTTTGCGATTCTCTTAAACTCTTTCGCCACATTTGAGTAAGCATTTTCCCAAGTAGAAACAACGAATTTTCCATTGCGTTTGATAAGTGGAGTAGTTACTCTCTCTTTAGAGTTTATAAGTTGATGCTCACTCAAACCCTTAGGGCAAAGTGTTCCCATATTTACATCGTGCTTAGGATTACCCTTTGTGTAAACTGCTTTTGCATCTTTAACACCGATGTAAAGTCCACACCCCACTCCACAATAACCACAGGTAGAAAACACCCACTTATCTGGCTTTTTTTCATCACTTATAATACCAAACATCGAGTCATGAGAGAGTTTATACTTCGCTTCTTTTATATCAAGTCCTAAAAAATCTTTAATCTTATTTATCATGGGTAGCTCTTTATGTTTAATTGCTATAATTTTAGCACAAAAGACAACTTTTAAAACAAAATAAAGTCTATTTATTAATCAACAGGAAATTTTTAATGAGAAAAATTATATATATTTTCAGCATACTATTTTTTATAAATCTTAATGCTCAAACGTACACTATGGAAGATTTTGAGTTTTACAAAGAGGCTTGTAAACGAAACCAATACCTTAGCTGTTCGCATCTCGCCATTATCTACGAAGAAGATAAACTTGTAAAGCAAGATATGAAAAAAGCTGAAAAACTATACATAAAAGCGTGTGGAGGCGATGATGCCTTTGCTTGTCATAATGTAGCAGTTATCTATGCAAAAAAAGACAATAAAGCTCTTAAGAAAATAGCACTAGCCTTTTATGAAAAAGCATGTAGAGGTGGATATGCAAAATCATGTGTTTACATGGGAAGACACTACCGAGATTCCCATACACTTTTACAAGATTATGAAAAAGCGAGAGAAATGTTCCAATTAGGTTGTGATTTAAACAATGCTTTATCTTGTAAAGAAGTAAAAATAATTGATGGTAAAGATTACGAGTTTACTCACTAATCATCCCAAATGTAAATGTGCAATAGAGGCTAAAATCTGTCCATATGATATAGCACTATCATTACTCACAAAATCTTTTGGTAAAATCACATCTGGAATCTTTTTCATAATAAGTCTTAATAAGATTCTATTTTGAAAAACCCCACCACCTAAGACTATTGGAAGTTTATATTTTCCACCCATTTCACAAATCATTTCAACTAAGGTGTTAAAAAACTTTGAAATAGCTACAGTTTTTTCTTCCTCTTGTAGAATCTGTTTAACAACTTTTGAGAAATCAATCACACCAGAATCTATAAAAAATTCATAGCTATCAATAATGTTTTCATCATATAATGATTCTAAGAGTAATCCACTCTCACCCTCATAAGAGCTAACTTGAGCAATATCAACTAAGGATGCTATACAATCAAAAAGGCGACCGCATGATGTGCTAAATGGTGAATTTAGACCTTTTTCCCATGCTATGTAAAGTGTTTTAAGTTCATCTCTTGAAAATGCACTTATTGTTGGGTTACTTAGCTCAAAAACATCTTCCCCATACAAGTCAAACAAAAAACTAAGTGCAACCCGTCTAGGCTCTTTAATAGCCTTCTCACCACCTAAAAGTTTAAACTCTTTAAAATGCCCTACTCGCTCGTAACTATTTGAATCGCAAACAAAAAATTCTCCACCCCAAAGATTACCACACCCCATAGTACCCTCTCTTGCTTCGCAATCTCCATATCCAGTTCCATCGAAGCTTACACCTAAAACTTTAGTTGTAATGTTATTCAAACCCATTGTTGCTAATATATGAGCATAATGATGTTGGACTTCAATGAGTTCTAAGTTTGGATTGAGTAATTTCAACTCTTTTGCATACTTAGTAGATTCGTAATTTGGATGCTTATCACAGACAAGAATATCTGGCTCAAAGTTATAGATTCTCTTTAATGTATCTATATGAGATTTAAAATATTCCATACTAGACAAGCCATCTAAGTCCCCTATATATGGCGACATAATAATCTTATCATCTATCACTATAGCCACTGTACTTTTTTGATTTGCTCCAAGGGCTAGAATCTTTTTATCTGTTTTATGAGAAAGTTTTAAATAACTTGGTGCGTATCCTCTTGAATTTCTTAACATAAATGTTTTATCATTTTCTACAAATACAAGAGAATCATCACAACTATTTACTATCTCTCTGTCATTATCTAAACAATAATCCCAAATGTAAGAAAGCTTCAAAATCTCATTTGTAGTTGTACATAAGGGTTCATTTGAGATGTTAGCACTTGTAGCGACTATTGGCTTGTCAAACTTTTGTAGAATCAGATGATGCAAAGGGGTGAATGGTAAAAACAAGCCTATTTGATTTATATGAGGGGCTATAAAATCACTAAAAATATGAGCATTGTTTTGCTCTAATAAAACAATAGGTCGCTCTTTAGATTCTAGTAACTCTTCCTCTTTTTTACTTATTTCTGCAATACTCTTTGCACTTTTTATATCTTTAAGCATTACTGCAAATGGCTTAGCTAGTCTTTGTTTTTTCTCGCGTAAAAATTGCACAGCCTCATCGTTAGTTCCATCACAAACTAGATGGTAACCACCTATCCCTTTTATAGCTAAAGTCTTCCCATCTTCTAAAAAAGATACTGCTTTTTCAACTATGCTTTCACAAATAATTACCTGTGAGTTAGAATCAAAAAGAGAAAGGCTCACTCCACACTCATGGCATCCAATAGGTTGAGCATGGTATCTTCTGTCTTTTGGATTTTCATACTCAGCCTGACAATTTTTACACATTGTAAATTGAGACATTGAAGTGTTTTTTCTATCGTAAGGAAGATTTTTAATGATGCTAAATCTTGGTCCACAGTTCACACAGTTTATAAATGGGTAGCCAAATCTACGGTTATTTACATCTTCAAGTTCAGTTTGACACTCTTTACACATCCCAACATCTGATGGAATTTCTAAAGAAAGTTTTGTTATGAGTTGACTTTTTCGAATCTCAAAATCGCTAAACTTTTCATCTAGTTTTATCTCTTTATATTCTATAGAATCTATCTTAGAAAGTGGCGGTTTTTTCTCTTTTATCTGCTGTAAAAATTCTTCTTTTTTTTCTTTGGAACATTCAAGTAAAATAACTACACCTAAACCATCGTTAAACACTCTGCCATAAAGATTTAAAGATGTTGCAAGATTATAAATAAAAGGGCGAAAACCCACACCCTGAACGACACCTCTAATCTCAATCTTATAGCCCATAATTTACTCTAATTCTAACTGCATCAAAAACATATCTTCACCATCTATGATTCTAATGTCTATACTTTCACATAGAGGGCAATGATACTCTTTTTTCTCAAGTTCACTTATTTTTTTACACTCGTTACATTCTATTTTTACTCTTTGAATATTCATAACAAACTCACAGCCATTACAAATAGTATCTTCTTTAAACAGCGCAAATGCCTCTTCAAAAAGAAAAGGTTCAACCCCACTCATCACTCCAATCTTTACTACTACTTTTGTAACTTTAGAAGCATTGTTAAAACTAGCGTGTTCTTCACAGCTTTCTATTAAAGATTGGACTATTGAGTATTCGTGCATTAGCAAATTCTCGGGAGTAATTCGCCTGTAGGCATATCTAAAAATCTCCGCGTTCCCCATGCTGAATTTAATACAACTTTTTTTAGATGTTTATTTGTAACCTTACCTATTATCGAAGCATTTGGATTATATTCTTGTAGTAGTTTTAGAGTTTTTTGTGCATCCTCGTTTTTAACAGCCAAAACAAATGTACCCTCATTTGCTAAACTCACTGCATCAAAGCCTAGAATCTCACAAAGCCCCATCACCTCATCACTTATAGGAATTTTCTCTTCTTCTATCTCTATACAGATATTTGATTGGGATGCCCACTCATTTAATACAGCACTCAAACCACCTCTTGTCGCATCCCTAAGAGCTGTAATGTGAATATTAGAATCTATGAGTTTTTTTACTATCGGATACAAAGATTTACAATCACTTTGAAGCTCAGAACTTAGTTCTATCCCCTCACGTGTTGCAAAAATAGTAGCACCATGTGAGCCTATATCACGCGAAACTAAAATAGTATCTTGCTTACTTATAGCGTTTGAACTAATGCCACTTTGTAACACTTCTCCGATTCCAGTAGTGTTTATAAATATCTTATCAACACTTCCGCGAGGAACTACCTTAGTGTCACCACTTACAACCACAGCACCATTAATCTCAAGCTCTTGTTTCATAGATTCTACAATGCGTCTGAGTTCATCTATACTAAAACCCTCTTCTAGAATCACACTACAAGTTAGATACTTAGGTTTAGCACCCATCATCGCAAGGTCATTACAGGTTCCACAAACAGCAAGTTTCCCTATGTCTCCACCAGAAAAAAATAGAGGGGTTACTGTAAAACTATCAGTAGAAAAAGCAAGTTTTCCATCTTCAATAATGGCAGAATCTTCACTTTTTTCTAAAATATCATTTTTAAAAGCCTTGTAAAAAACTTCTGAAATTAGCTCTTGATTCTCTTGCCCACCATTTCCATGAGATAGTTTTATATGTTTCATTATTTCTCCATAAAATAAATTATATCATGGTAGTCCTTATAAATTTAAGTTTAATTTTTAAAGTTATTGCTAAAATAACAATATTCGTGACTATATGTTAAAAAAAGGTATACCTAATTGAAACAGATTCTTCAAAATGATTATGTGATTAAAGCTTTAGAAATAACTTTTAGTATTTCTATTGGTATTTTAACATGGAAATTAACAAATAATTCAACAGAAGTATCATCATTACTGAGTATTTTGATTGGTCTTAAATCATCCATGATTACAATTATTTTAATAGAATTTTCAAGACAATTAACAAATGTAACCAATTTAAATGAATCATATAGAGATTTAATTCATACAATAAATGAATCTCAACATCAAAATATTATGGATATAAATATCATATTAAAATATGGAATTATTAGTTTTACAAATAAAAATATGCCTACTGTATGGAGAAACTTACTCTGGGGTGTTCAAAAAACTTATTACACTACAAATTATATTAAACGTGGTGATTTTTATGAGAACTCATGGGCAGATGCAGCTTTAGCAATTCAAAAAGCAAAAATATATAATGTCCTCCTATGTCAAGACCACTTAACCAAACATTCTAATTCCACCAACCTACGACACCATTTGTAACATTTGATTATCCTGATAACCTAAACAATCAACAGCCTTAT
>JAFLJV010000095.1 GCA_022712845.1 Sulfurimonas sp.
AATTTACACTAAATACTTGATTCGCTTAAAATAATTCTAAAAAGTGCTCCGTCATTTCTATTTTCCACACTAATCGTTCCATCGTTTTTTGTAATAATTTGTGAACACATATAAAGACCAATTCCTGTACCCTTACCATCAGCTTTTGTTGTCACATTTGGTTTAAATATATGCTTAATTATATTTGTTGGTATTCCACCGGCATTATCTTCAATCTCTATTACAACATGTTCATCTTTAGAAAAACAACGAATATATATCTTTCGTGAATTTAGGTCATTTTCATTAAAGGCATCAATAGAATTGTTGATAAGGTTAATGAAAAGATGTTTAAACTCATTTTTATTTCCAAATACGGTAATTTTTACATCTATTTCAAGATTTATATGAATATTTTGGGCTATAAGCTCATCTTTCATAAGAACTTGAACATTTTGAACAATTGTATTAATATAGAAATCTTCATTTTTTGTTGATGGTCGTAAAAAGTCTCTAAATTCATTAAGAGTATTTACCATATGATCTATTTGCATATGAACGGAGCTTTGTAAATCGTCTATATATTCTTTATCAACAGCCTTTTCTTTAAAGTCACCTTGGAGCATATCCATCATCATACTAATTGCATTTAAAGGTTGTTTCCATTGATGAGCAACAGCATCTATCATTTCACCCATAGCAGCAAGACGAGATTGCTGTTCTATTATTTTATCTTTTTTATCATGTTCTATGATATTTGATTTATCCCATTTTTTAACAAAAAAATTATTTTCTTTTTTTAGTTTTTTATTTATTTTTATTTGTTCTTCGTAGATATCAACAAAGGCTTGTATTTTTCCATAAAGTACTTTATCAGAAGTTTGGGAGTGTTCTAAAATATCATGGATAAGTTCTTTATTGATATCATGTTTATGACTTGGCATTTAGTGCCTCGCTATATTGAATTTTTAGAAGTACTGAGAAATGGTGTTTTTCACTTTGAATTCTGATTATGTATTTATTATATTAGAAAAATTGATTGATTCTTGTAGGGGAATAATTGCAGGGCATATTCCCACCTTAAAGTGGGAATAAAAGTAACTATTTAAGGTTTAGCACTGGTATGTTGTTTTAAACTCGTAAGCAGTTGGACGACCTTCATCTGGCCATACATCACGCTCAAATCTATACGCTTGGTAAGCATCGATAAATTCTTGAGTAAATACTGGTTTTAAGAAATCATTATCAGAAATAAGACCCTCTAACGAAGAACGCAATGTATGTGGCATTTGAGGAATTTTTTTCTCACGAATTTCATCAAGAGAAAGTTCAAATAAATCTTCATCCATTGGACCAACAGGAACATCTTTTTTCGCAATTCCATCAAGACCAGCCATCATCATTACAGCAAAGGCAAGGTAAGGACAGGCAGTAGAATCTGGGAAACGCATCTCGATTCTAGTAGCCATTTCGCCAGCACCATAAGGGATACGACAAGCAGCTGAACGATTTTGAGAAGAATAAGTCAGGATTGAAGGAGCTTCGAAACCTGGAATAAGTCTTTTGTAAGAGTTCGTTGTTGGGTTAGTAAATGCAGCAACAGCATGCGAGTGTTTAAAGATACCACCTGCATAGTTAACAGCCATTTCACTTAAGTTTGCATAGTTACCTGGTGCATAGAAAAGGTTTTTACCATCTTTCCATAAAGATTGGTGAACGTGCATACCATTACCATTATCACCGTAAAGTGGTTTAGGCATAAATGTAGCAGTTTTACCATTAAGGTGTGCAATCATTTTTACAACGTATTTATATTTTTGAACATTATCAGCAGCACCGATAAGGTCAGAGAAAACTATACCTAGTTCATGTTGACCTTGTGCAACTTCGTGGTGACCAAGAACAACTTCAAGACCAACTTGCTCTAAAACTTGCATCATCTCAGCACGAATATCTACTGCAGAATCTGTAGGAGCTACTGGGAAGTACCCTCCCTTTGTGCCTGGACGGTGTCCAGTGTTGTACATCTCTGGGTATGGATTGTTTGAATTCCACTCACCCTCTTCAGTATCAACCTTGTAACCAGCTTCATTGATGTTATCAACAAAAGTCACAGAATCAAACATAAAGAATTCATTTTCAGGACCAAAGTATGCAGTATCAGCGA
The DNA here is from genome assembly GCA_022712845.1 of Sulfurimonas sp. The sequence goes on from JAFLJV010000095.1 coordinate 2,147, forward strand.
TACCGATTTCATCAGCATGCTTAAGTGCTTTTTTAGCGATTGAACGTGGACATCTTTCGTATGCTTGTTCTTTGTAGATGTCATATACATCACAAATTACAATGATAGTAGGATCAGCAGTAAATGGATCTAAGAATGCAGTTCCAATTTCAGGCTTAAGTAACATATCTGATTTGTTAATTGGTTGCCATGCTTCGATAGAAGAACCATCAAATGGAAGACCACCCTCAAGTTGACCAGCATTAACAGCACTCATTCTATAACTAATATGGTGCCATGCACCTTTAATATCTGTAAATCTAAAGTCTACAAACTGAACATCATTTTCTTCACAGTATTTAAAAAACTCTTCTGTGTTATTAACAAATTTACCCATTCATTTCTCCTGAATTTTAATTGACATTAGTATATCTGATTTAAAATTAATAGAAGAGGTTATAGTGATGAAAAATTAATCAATTCTAAGGAGTTGTTTCGTATAGTGATAGAGATTTAAAATTTTATACTAAATATGGAGCCTTGATGTTCTATACTTTTTATTTCTAGTGTGAATTTATGAAGTTTAACGATATTACTTACTAAAAATAATCCTAATCCAAGAGAATTATTCCAAGAATTTTCATGTACTCTATAAAATTTACTTGTAATGTTTTCTAGATTTTCATCAGAAATACCTATTCCTGTATCTATTACACTAAGTTGCGTAGCATCAAACATTACTATTATTTCATCTTCTGAGTATTTAAGGGCATTCTCTATTAAGTTTGTAATGATTACAGTAAATAAAGCATCATCAGCTTGAATTGTTATATCTTTATTCCCTTGGACGATTATTTCTCTTTTTGGATAGTTTGGTTTCAAGTTTTCTACAGCATCGATAATAGAATCGTATAGATTGATGCTAATGATATTAAGCTTTGCTTGTGTGCCATCAAGCTTTATTGATAGTCGTAGGGTATCTATGAGACTGCTAAGTTTTTCCCCATTTTTATGGATTTTTGTAAGAAACTTTTGACGAATGATAGGCTTAAGGTTTTCATCTTCTAAGAGGGTTTGTGAATATCCGTTAATAACGGCAATAGGGTTTTTAAACTCATGTGAAATGGCAGAAATAATGTCATCTTTTTGTTGGTTAGATACTTGGAGTTTAGAGGTATATTTAGATTTCTGTTTCTCTTTTTTCATAAGTATTTGTGAGACTTTTGTGAGAAGTTTTGTGATTC
>JAFLJV010000096.1 GCA_022712845.1 Sulfurimonas sp.
TTTAGAATCTCTAAGCATTTTTAATGAACATGACCATGTAGAATCAATAATAAAAATAGCTTTTTTTTCATCACTTTTTTCATTTAAGTTGTCTGTACTTATATTTATTGAGTTTTTTGAAGGATATAAAACATAACTTTGATATGTAGAGATAATTTTATTTACCTCTTTATGATTTGTAAAATCAATTCCAACAAAAAGTTTTGAGTTTTTTAAAGAAAGATAAGTTAAGTGTCCAGTTCCATTTTTTACTTTTTTAAACTCTTTTGGGTGCATTAAAATGATAAACTTTGTATCAGTATCCACTTGATTAACATAAGAACACATACAAGAGCTCTTTGGTCTATAACATTTATAACATTTTTCTCTATCACCGTGAAGTGTTTGCATTTTCAACCTTAAATTATTAGAATTATACTAAAATATCTGCATGAAAAAAATGACTTATGATGTTATTATTATTGGTGCTGGTGCTGCAGGGATGATAGCCGCCATAACATCTGCAAGAAAAGGTAAAAGTGTACTACTTTTAGAAAAATTATCTCAAATTGGCTCAAAGCTAAAAGCAACTGGTGGTGGTCGCTGTAATCTTACAAACACTCTATCAGATGAAGAATTTATGGCAAAATTTGGTCGTGATGGTCGTTTTATGCAAGATGCACTTAAAGCATTCAATCATAAAGATTTAATAGAATTTTTTAATAGTCTTGGTGTTGATACTCATACCCCTGATGGATTTAGAGTTTTTCCAACTTCACATAGTTCATCAACCATAATTAATGCTCTTGAAAGTGAGATGAAAAACTTAAATATAGAAGTTTTATGTTCACAAAAAGTTCAAAGTATTTTATATGAAAACAATCAAACAAGAGGTGTAAAAACTCAAAATAATGCTTTCATATCATTTAATATCATTATAGCTACTGGTGGTCTAGGTTACCCTATTTTAGGGGCTGAAGGTGATGGTTATGAGATGGCAAAAGAGATAGGTCATACCACAACACAACTTCACCCTGCTATGATGCCTCTTCTTACAAAAGAGGAGTGGTTAAAAAATTGTCGTGCAGACACTATTGCCAAAGTTGAGCTAAAAGTTGATATGAAAAAACATAAAAAACTTCGTGCTAAAGGGGATTTAATCTTTACAAAAACTGGAATTAGAGGTCCTGTTGTACTTGATTTTGCAAGAGAAATAACACCACTTATAGATAAATATGGTGAAGTTCCAATCCTTTTAAATCTTACAAAAGGGATGAATGAAGAACAGATATCTAAACACTTAAAAGATACTATTGATTCTAACTCCGATATAACAATATTAGAACAAATCTACACCCTGCTTCCAAAACCACTATCTACTGAACTACTAAACTTAGCAGATATAGATCCAAAAGAGAGATACTCTAAAATTCAAGGTGCTAAAAAAGCAAAGCTATTAAACTTACTTGCTTGGACACCACTAACTATTACAGGACATGATGGTTTTAAAATGGCGATGATAACAAGAGGTGGAATCAATTTAAAAGAGATAAATCCTAAAACTATGCAAAGTAAAATTGTAGATGGTTTATACTTTTGTGGAGAAATAATGAATCTCGATGGACCATGTGGAGGTTATAATCTCCAATGGTCATTTTCTAGTGGGTATTTAGCTGGGGTTAGCATTAATAAAAATCAAAGTAAAATATAAAATATATTATATTTTACTTTTTAATATATTATTACTGACAATATATGTGTATAAACTACTTGGAATAAATTCAAAATCAATACCATCATAATTTTTTTTACCGCTAACAGATAATGTAGTAATTGAAATTTTTTTATTTTCTAAAGAATTATTTTTACAAAATTCAACACAATTCTTTAATAAGTTATTATCAATATAAGGTCTATCAGACCATTTTATCTCTATAAACCAATCAGGACGCATCTGTTCACCAGAACAATAAACTAAATCAACTTCACCTTTTTTCCATCTAACATAAAATATTCGTTCAATATTTTCACTATGTAACCACTGACTATAAATTGCTGTTTCAGTAAGTTCGCCCATAAAATCTGAATTTGATTCTATATTTCCAAAAAGTGCTGCTCTCATAGATGGATTAGTAAGATATACCTTGAAAGTAGTGACTCTTTTAAGTCTTTTTGCATTTTGATCTATTCTATAAACTTTTTTAATCAAAAAGGCAGCTTCTAAATATTCCAAATATTTTCTTAATGTATTTTTTGAAATTCCAGAATTTTTTGAGAGTTTATCATAACTAAGCTCTCTTCCAGTGTTGTAAGCCAGTACAGCAAAAAGTCTATTTAATTCTTGAATATCTGCTATTCCATATAAACTAGGTAGGTCTCGTAATAGTACTTTATCTATAATATCACTTTTTATATATCTTGAGCTTTCTGATTGAATTTTTTCAGAAAAAACAGCCTCTGGATATCCACCATAATTTAAATAATTAATAAATTCTTTATTTAACTCCTCAATATCAGTTGTTGAAAAAAAATTAATTTTATTGCTTGGAGGTAAAATTAATTCTTCTTTATCTATAAACCTAATAAACTCAGAAAATGTTAATGGTGGTAAAATAAAATCTGTAAATCTACCAGCACCCGACTCTTGACTTTTTAATTTTAATGCAGCTGCTGCTGAACCAGTTGCTATAAATTTATAAGATGGATATGAGTCTACTAATGATTTTAAATGTATTTCCCAGTCTTTTAAATATTGAATTTCATCATAAAACACATATATATCTTCATCATCTCTTTTATGTTCAAACTCTTCTAGAAAAAGCTTTAATGCTTTTTCTAGAGATAATCCTGTATATATTGGTGTCTCTATAGATAAATATAAAATATTTTTACCAAGGATTTTTTTATTTAATAGTTCTTGAATTGCATGATATACAAGTACAGTTTTACCAACACGTCTAGGACCCATCAATATAACTGCTCTATTTATCTCTTTGTCTAGAACTAAACTATAAAAAGATTCAAAATAAGATCTTTTTGGATATTTTAAAATTTGTTTATTTTCTTTATATTCATTGTCCCACCAAGGATTATCAAAATATAATCTTTCTTTAACTTCATTTTTTGAAATTTCAAACATAATTTTTCCTCAAATAAGATTAAACTGTTGAGCTTATTTTACATAAAAAAAATTAAGATCAACTTGTTGAGCTTATTTAAAATATTTATATAAATTACTGTTTAATAAAAATAACGAATAGAAGCAAATCCATAAGCTTTAGAATTTTGAATCTCTTGTACCTGCTCTTCTGTAATTATTCCACCAAGAGCAAAAACATTTATATCACACTTTTTTAGCAGTTCTTTTAAGTCATCTATACCTTTTGGTTCACCTTTTCCAGTGGATGCAAAAATTGGACTGTATGTTACAGCGTCAGCTCCAAGTTTTTGTGCTTGTAAAACTTCTTCTTGTGTATGTGTACTTATGATAACCTCTAAGCCTAGCTCTTTAGCCTCTTGTATCTTATCAAACTGTTTTGAAGTGAGATGAACACCTGTAGCATTTAACTCTTCTGCTAGAGATATTTTTTGGTGTATAAAACTTTTTATAGTGCTAAATTGAGTGCAAACTTCTACAAAGTGAGCTGCTTGAACATCATAATTTGGATTTGATTTATCTCTATAAAGAGCATATGTTGGCATATGTTCCTTAAATTGTTCATGTAAGATATTACGAAAAATTGCGGGTGTGTCTGTATAGAACTCTCTTGAAGTTATTAAGTACTTTTGTATCATTATAAATTTATCTTAAAAGTGGGTTTCTTGATGGTGCTTCTGGGGCATTGAAATTAACATCTTGCACCTCTTTTTTATGATTATAAATCTCTGCTAAAGTGTCTATATGAGCTTCTAGACGGTTTAATAAGTAAAGTTCATCAGCACTATATTTTGTTTGT
>JAFLJV010000097.1 GCA_022712845.1 Sulfurimonas sp.
TTAAGACTTTAAAAGTTAAATTTAATAAAGCTAGACAAGCAGCTATTACTACCGAACTTATAGAAATTATAAGTGGTGTGGAGTCGATGAAATAATGGAGAAAAATATGATTGGTAAAATTAGCCAGGTTATGGGCCCGGTTGTTGATGTTGATTTTGATGGTTATCTTCCAACAATAAACGAAGCAATTGAAGTTCAAGTAAGTTTAGAAGGTACTACAACTCGTTTAGTACTAGAAGTTGCAGCTCACTTAGGTGATGGTCGTGTTAGAACGATTGCAATGGATATGAGTGAAGGTTTAGTTCGTGGTATGGATGCTACTGCTACAGGTTCTCCTATTAAAGTTCCAGTTGGAGATAAAGTACTTGGTCGTATCTTTAATGTAATTGGTGAAACTATTGATGGTGGTGAGCAAATTACTGATGCACCTGAGTGGTCTATACACCGTGCACTTCCACCATTAGTTGATCAATCAACTGCAACAGAGATGTTTGAAACTGGTATCAAAGTTGTTGATTTACTTGCTCCTTATTCTAAAGGTGGTAAAGTTGGTCTATTTGGTGGTGCTGGTGTTGGTAAAACAGTTATTATTATGGAGCTTATTCACAATGTTGCAATGGGTCATGATGGTTTATCTGTATTTGCTGGTGTTGGTGAGAGAACTCGTGAAGGAAATGACCTTTATTATGAGATGAAAGATTCAAATGTACTTGATAAAGTTGCACTTTGTTATGGACAGATGAGTGAACCTCCAGGAGCACGTAACCGTATTGCTCTTACAGGTATTACTATGGCTGAATATTTCCGTGATGAAAAAGGTCTTGATGTATTGATGTTTATCGATAATATCTTCCGTTTCGCACAATCAGGTTCAGAGATGTCTGCACTTCTTGGTCGTATCCCTTCAGCTGTTGGTTATCAACCAACTTTAGCTCGTGAAATGGGTGCTTTACAAGATAGAATTACATCAACTAAAACTGGTTCAATTACTTCTGTTCAAGCTGTTTATGTACCAGCAGATGATTTAACAGATCCAGCTCCAGCTTCTGTTTTTGCTCACTTAGATGCAACTACAGTACTTAACCGTAAAATTGCTGAAAAAGGTATTTATCCTGCTGTTGATCCACTAGATTCAACTTCAAGGTTACTTGATCCACAAATTATTGGTGATGAGCATTATGGTGTAGCTCGTGGTGTTCAACAAACACTTCAAAAATATAAAGATTTGCAAGATATTATTGCTATTCTTGGTATGGATGAACTTTCTGAAGAAGACAAAAATGTTGTTGAAAGAGCTCGTAAAATTGAAAAATTTCTTTCTCAACCATTCTTTGTTGCTGAAGTGTTTACTGGTTCTCCAGGTAAATATGTTTCACTTGCAGATACTATCAAAGGATTTAAAATGATTCTTGATGGTGAGTGTGATGATATGCCAGAAAACGCTTTTTATATGGTTGGTAATATGGATGAAGCAATTGAGAAATCTCAAAAGAAGTAATTCATAAAGGATTAAAATGAGTAAGTTAAAACTTGAAATTCTAACTCCTAATGGTGAAATCTATAATGGTGAAGCCCTTAGTGTTACTCTTCCTGGAGAAGAGGGCGAATTTGGTGTTCTTCCAGGACACTCTTCGTTAACAACTTTACTGGATGCTGGTGTTATAGATATTGAAAAAGATGATAAGTCGATAGAATCAATTTTAATTAACTGGGGTGTTGTTCATGTTGATGAAGAAAAAATTGTAGTGCTTGTTGAAGGTGCTGTAGCAATTCGTGGAGAAACACAAAGTGATGTTTCTAAAGCTCTTGAGAATGCTAAAGAACTTATTGAATCAATCAAAGATAATAATCCAGCGATTGCGACCGTGTCTGCAAAACTTGAATCAGCAGCTCAAAATTTAATATAGATTAATGTTTAATTCTATAATTGATTTTTATGTAATAAGTCATCCAGTAACACTGGGTGTTCTAGCTCTGCTAAGTGTATATTTCATAGTATTAAATTGGGTTTTTTTCTACCGTTATTTTTTTATTAATAATTGGTTAGAAGTTGAAAATAGATCTCTTGAAACTCTTTTGATGGGATCTAAAACTTTAAATACACAATCTTTTTTAAACCATTTTTTAAAAACTAGTTCTAATGTAACAAAAGAAATTTTAGATCTTGGTATGCTTGCAGCTACAAAAGATGCTACAAAAGGTTTGTCAACCCTCTCTGTATTTGCGTCAACTACTCCATTTATTGGTTTATTTGGTACTGTTGTATCTATTTTAGATACATTTACTCATATTGGTAAAAGCAGTGGTGGAATGTCAGTTATTGCAAATGGTGTATCTGATGCCCTTGTTGCAACTGCTGCTGGTATATTTGTTGCAATTTTTGCATATACTTATCACCAAATACTAAAAAGAAGATCATTTGAATTGATTAGTTCAATGCAGATGCAAAGTGATGCAATAATAGCTCGCAAGGAGTAAATTGTGAGTTATGACTGGGATGAAAAACCTGAATTAAATATTACTCCACTTGTGGATGTTATGCTTGTTCTTTTGGCTATTATGATGGTTGTTGCACCAAATATGATTTATGAAGAGAAGATAAGACTTCCACAAAGTTCAAAAACTACTCAACTAGTTAAAATTCCACCAGTGCATATAGTTATCGATAAAAATAGAAATCTTAAGGTTAATAAAGATACTTTTTTAATGAATGCATTTATGGATAATTTTTTATTATATTCAAAAAAGTTAGATTTAAAAGCTACTGTATTAATTAGTGCAGATCAAAGTTTGGATTATGGTGTTGTTATGTCAGTATTAGCCGCTGTTAAACAAGCAGGCTTTTCTGAGGTATCATTAGCTACAAATGAATAAAGAGAAATATTATTTCTATATTAGTGGTTTTATATCACTATCTTTATTTTTTTTCTTTTTGTTAATATCTTTATATATGTTAGTATCAACAGATAAAACTAATGTTTTTGCGATTAAAAAAGACAATTTTATTTCTGTCTCAATAGAAATACCAGAAATAATGACACGCAGTATAAAAAAAAATAAACCTAAAGAAGTTGTAGAAAAAACTGTTACACCCATTAAAAGTAAAGATATAAATATTGATAATTTATTTAATGATGTATGGACAAAAAGTATTAAAAAACCCAAACAAATAGAAAAAAAAGTTAATAATAATAAAAGACTTCATGAAATTCAAAAAAAAATAAATAAATCAAATGAAAATAAAGTTGAATTAATATCAAAAAAGATAAATACAAATGATGTTTTAAAAGTAAGTGACAAAACTGTAAAAACATCTACAGCACATGAGGTTAATGAATATTTAGCTAAAATTCAAGCTTTAGTATATGAACACTTTTATCCACCTCAAAATACACAAGGAAATAGTGTTAAAGCAATACTTGAACTTAGTTCATTAGGAAAAATGTATGATTTTAGAATTTTAACTTACTCATCAAATAGTGAATTAAATAAAGAGTGTAATAAAATAAAAGATAGACTTATAAATATTATATTTCCTAAAAACCCAAGTAACAGTTTTGGACCATATACAATTATATTAAGATCTAAGGAGTAGATTTGAAAATTTTAATTTCATTTTTAATGACAATTACAATTGTTTTTGCAAGTGATGCAACTATTGAGGTAATTAAAAAAGCTGACTCATTACCTAGTATGGCAGTAGAAGACTCATCAATAGGTATTGATAAAAAATTTAAAATGAAATTTTTTAGATCCTTAGTAGCTGACTTAAATGTTATCTCTTTATTTAA
>JAFLJV010000275.1 GCA_022712845.1 Sulfurimonas sp.
TTATGCTGCTGAACATACTTCTTTGGGTGAAGGAAGAAATAAGGCTTTAGAAAAAGTAAATGGAGAGTTTATATCATTTTTAGATTGCGATGATTTATATTTACCAGAGAAAATAAAAAGAACACTTAAAGCTTTTAATAATAATGATATTGGATTAGTATATACAAATGGATTTATTTTATATGATAAAAAAAATAAAATAAATTATTTTTATAATAAAGTACAACCAAAAGGAAATTTATTTGAAGAATGGATTTCCTCATATCAGGTAATGATACCTAGTGTAATGTTTAGAAAAGATGTATTAAATAATTTAGATTATTGGTTTGATGTAAAATTTAGTATGATAGAAGAATTTGATCTCTTTGTAAGAATTGCAAAGAATTGGAAAATTAACTATATTCATGACACTATCTGTTTATGGAGAGCGCATAGTAGAAGTTTAACTTGGACAAAAGGTGAATTTTTTGAAAGTGAAAATAAGATATTCTTAAGTAATATTTTAAATAATTATCAAGAATTGAAAGAGAGTAATTGTATAAAAAAATTTAAAGCAAAAATAGCATATCAAAGTTTTTACAATCAATGGGTCAAATATAACAAATTAGAGAGAAGTCTTCTATATCCTTTTTTATTAATAGACAAAAGATTTATATTAATATATTTGTTATCTTTTTTGAGTCTTAAAAGTTATCAAGTTTTTCTTAAAATAATAGGTAAAAATATTTGAAATTATTAAATATTTTTATTAAATATTATGAGGTTGGTTTATTTATAGTCTTAAATTTTTTATTTTTTATTAAGTATTTTCAAATTGATAATAATAAATTAATGGATACTGGTATATTTAGTGAGTTAATCGTAATTATATTGATGTTGCTAGCATTTAGTATAAATAAAAAAGTTGCATTGCTATATTTCTTATTTGGGTTATTTGCATTTTTAATGAGTCATACTTTATTAATAGTTTTGTCATCAATATTGATTTTTTATATTTCTTATTATATATCTTTAAAATATACAGATGTAATTAAAACTATACTAATTACAATATTGATTATTAACTCCTTGATTATGTTAATTGAAATAAATGCTTTAATACAACTATTCTATCAGTATAAAATATTTCATATACCAATAGATGAGAATGTTATTCTCTATCAATTACCATTATTCGTAGAAAATACTAAGTTTTATATATTTCAGTTAAGACCAAGTGGATTATCTAATTCAACAATCTTTTTTTCGATGGAAATGATGATGATATTTGCTATAATGTTCTATACATATATTAATACTTATACAGCTTTATTTATGGTATTCATTTCTATCTTTTCTGGTTCAACATCTTTATCATTGGGCTTTTTAATATTACTACTATTATCCCGAAGAGTTAAAAATAATATGAATATTTTTAAAGGTATTATATTATTTATTATCTGGTATTGTATATATACTTTTTTATATCCAGCTTTTAGTGAATATAATTATAATTATAATAATTATTTAGTTAGTTTTATGAGTAGATTAGATATTGATACTAAAAATTCAGTTTTTTCTGCATATACTGATGAGTTTTTTATATTACTTATACCGTTGTCTTTTATGATTTTATCATATTATTGTGTAAAATCTTTTTTGTTTAATATTAGATATTTATATATAATAGTGACGGTACTTAGTATGTTTTTAATGCATAATTTCATTTTTACAATTAAGTTTTATATGTATTTAGGACTATTATTTGGATTTATTAATATCTATTATAAAAATAAAGCAATAAGGATAATTAAATGAATGTAAATATTATAATAGGTAAGAATAGTAATTTATCTAATTATATAAGTCAAAAATTAAATAATACAATTTTAATATCTTCAAGAGAATTAATTAAAGATATAAATATATTACTTAAATATAAAGACAAAAAGATTAACATCATATTTAATAATTTTCAACCAGCAACTAAGCTAAATAAGATTGAAAGTAATAGCGAATATATTACTAATTCAATTTTAATTACATCAATGATTCTTGACTATTTTAAAGATACAAAAATTAATAAAATAATATATACTAGTAGTAGTTCTGTATATGGAAATAATATTTTATGTAAAGAAACTGATAAATTAAAGCCGATAAGCTTACATGCATCACTTAAGATTGCAAATGAAAAATTGATAGAAAAATATTGCAATAAAAATAATATTGATTATACTATTACTAGAATATTTAATATGTATGGTGGTGATGATAAATTTTCTGTAGTTAAAAAAATTATAGATGCATATCAAAATGACAATGAGCTTACAATTGTAAATAATGGTGATTCTATTAGAGACTTTATTCATATAGATGATGTAGTTTCTATTTACTTAAAGATTTTGGAAATAAAAGATGTAAAAATATTAAATATCGGTCGAGGATTGGGAAGTTCGATTAAAAGTATTTTAGATTTATTATCAAATAATGGCATTAAAATAGCTACAAAAAATATTTATAAAGATGAGTTAAAGATTTCTATGGCTGATATTAGATTATTACGTGAAGTTGCAAAAAAGGATAATTTTGTAAATATCGAAGAATATTTAAAAAAAGAGCTGAAGTTATGAAAAAACTTATAATCATTGTAACTGTGCCAGTTGTTTTAGAAACATGGCTAAGGGGGCAGCCAAATTTTTTATCAAAATATTATGAAGTAGAAATTATAACATCGAATTCTGACAATATAAAGAGTATTGAAAATTATGAAAATGTTTCGATTAAAACAATGGACTTAAATAGGAAGATAAATTTATTTAAAGATTTAAAAGTACTAATACAGCTTTTTTTATATCTTATTGAAAAAAAACCTTTAATAGTATATACACTTACTCCCAAAGCTGGTCTATTGGGCATGATTTCTTCGTGGATAGCACGAATTCCAAATAGAATACATAATGTTGTAGGACTGCCACACCTTGAAGCACAAGGAAAAAGAAAGTTTATCTTAACAATGACTGAAAAACTAACTTATTGGTTCGCAACAAAAGTTTATTGTAATAGTCTGAATTTAAAAAAAGAGATAGAATATAAGATGACTAATAAGCCTGTTGGCGTCATAGGTAATGGCTCTGTGAATGGTGTTGATATGGAATATTTCAAAGAGACATTAACGGAAAAAGAAAAATATGATATATATAATAATATTCAAATTGAACCAAATGATTTTGTTATTACATTTGTAGGAAGAATAGTTAAGGACAAGGGAATCAATGAGTTACTAAAAGTTTTCATTTCATTAAAAGAAAAATATACTTATATTAAATTATTGCTTATTGGAGATTACGAAAATGATTTAGATCCTATCTCACATGTAAGCAGAGAAGCAATAGAAAAAGATGAAAAAATAATACATGTGAAATTTCAGCAGGATATTCGAAATTATTTAGAAATTTCAAGTTTATTTGTATTGCCATCATACAGAGAAGGATTGCCAAATGTATTGATAGAAGCGGGAAGTTATGGTATACCTTTAGTCGCAACCAATATTAACGGCTGTAATGAAATTATAATTGATGGTATCAACGGTGCTTTGGTGATTAAAAAAGATGAAGATAGTTTGTATAATGAGATTGAAAAGTTCATTATAGATAAACAGTATTATAGTTATATCAAAAGTAATATGCGAAAGAGTATAGAAGAGAGGTATTCACAAAAATATTTTTACAGTAAACTTCTTCAAGAATTTTTAACAATTGAGAATTGCAACGCATGAACATATTATTAACGGGTTCAAACGGTTTTTTAGGAAGTTATTTTATAAATAAGTACAGTGAGAAATATAATATAAACAAATTCTCATTTCAGAATAATAATTTTGAAGATTTGGATTTAATAAATACAGATACAATTATCCATCTTTCAGCACTTGTACATCAAATGAATGGAGCAAGTGAAGAAGAGTATATTAGAGTAAATATAACTCAAACTTTAGATTTGGCAAAAAAAGCTAAAAGTAGTGGAGTTAAGCACTTTATATTTATGAGTACAGTTGCAGTATATGGTATAGAAATTGGTGTAATTAATAAAGATAGTAAATATAATCCAATAACCAATTATGGTAAAAGTAAATTAAAAGCAGAACTGAAGCTTCAAAAAATTGAAAATAGTAGCTTTAGAGTATCTATTATCAGACCACCAATAGTAAATGGATACAATGCACCAGGAAATATGAAAAGTTTAATTAATTTACTAAAAAAAGTATCTATTTTGCCATTTGCTAATATACAAAATAAAAGAAGTATGATATATGTAGGTAATCTTTGTCATTTGATAGATATGATAATTCAAAAACAAGAACGAGGATTTTTTTTAGCATCTGATGATAAATCTATTACTACTACAAGGTTGATAGAGCTTATTGCTAAGGAGTTAGATAAAAAAATATATCTTGTTAAAGTTCCTTTTTTTGAAAGTTTATTAAAGTTAGTCAAACCATCATTACATAAAAGACTTTATGAAAGTTTAGAGATTGACAATAGAAAAACAAAAGAAATATTGAATTATAAAAATTTATATAGTGTTGAGGATGGGATAAAATATATGATATGTGGTGAAAACAAATGATATATCTTATTTTATTCTTAGTATCTTTAATTCTTACATTCTTAATAAAAAACTATGCTATTAAAAATGCTTTAGTTGATATACCAAATGATAGAAGTTCTCATACAGTTGCCATCCCTCATGGAGGTGGTATAGCGATAGCAATTACTTGGTTTTTAGGTATTTCTTATTTATTTTATATTGATGATATAAATAAATCTTTATATTTTGCTTTAATGGTAGGTATAATTATTTCTGTTATAAGCTATTTTGATGAATTATTTGAACTTAGTGCAAAACTTCGTTTATTTGTTCAGGCATCTGTTGCTTTTTTTGGTTTGTACTTTTTGGGTGGCTTTGAAAAAATTGATTTAGTTATTTTCTCTATTGAAAATCAGGTACTTTCTAGTATTTTTGCAATACTCATGATAATTTGGTTTATAAATCTTTATAATTTTCTTGATGGCATAGATGGATACGCTGGGAGTGAAGCTGTCTTTCTTGGAACGGCTGGATTTTTACTATTTAGTGGAAGCCATTTTTTAGTTTTAGTTGTAGCTATTTTAGGTTTTCTTGTGTGGAACTGGCATAAAGCAAAAATTTTTATGGGAGATGTCGGTAGCACCCTTCTTGGGTACAATGTGGCTATATTTACAATTTATTATTCAAATCAGGAAAGTTCAAATCTTTGGATTTGGATTATACTGTTTGGACTGTTTTGGTTTGATGCAACATTGACTTTGTACAGAAGGTATAAAAATAGAGAAAAACTTAGCCTTGCACATAAAAAACATGCATATCAGCGATTGACTCAAAGTGGGTGGGCTCACGATAAAGTAGTTCTATTTTCTATATTAGTGAATGTTATACTGTTTTGTATTGTATATTTAATTTCAAATATATTAATTGCATTTTGTACATCACTTATGCTATTGTATGCAATTATAAAATTTGTAGATTATAAGAAGGCATTTTAGTGTTTTATTTTGATAAAAGAATATTGAATTTTTTAATAATTATATTGCTTACTTTTGCTACTTTTTGGTGGACATCTTTCATTTTTCACATCCCGTTCGACTTAAAGATTGTTCTTAGTGTAATTGTTATTCGCACAATCTCATCACTACTTATTTTTAATGACTATTCTCTCTCATGGTCTAAAGCTTCTCAAAAAACATTTCTTATAAAAAGTATTGTTTATATAATCGCATTTTTAGTTTATATGCCTATATTTTATGGTGAAGTTAGATTTTCATTTTTAGCATCAGAACTTTTGTTATATCTATTTAGTATCAATTTCATTATGTATTTTTATTATTATATTATAAATAAAAGCAGTATTGAAAAAACAAAATCAGTTGTTGTTTATGGTGCAGGAAAAGCAGGATCAAAATTAGAATCAGAATTTGCACAAACAGAATTTAAAATTAAATATTTTGTTGATGATAATAAAAATCTTCAAAATCGCTCAATAGATTCTGTAAAAGTTATATCTAAAGAAAATTTATTTAAAATTGCAAAAAATATAAAATTTGATTTATTAGTAATAGCAATGCCATCAGCTAAAAAACAAAGAATAAAAGATATTTATCATGATTTTGGTGAGTATTTTAAAGAGATAAAAGTATTACCATCAATAGATGAGATACTTGAAGGTAAAGATTTTTCTGCTCAATTAAAAAATATTTCTGTGGAAGATCTTTTAGCAAGACACCCACAAGATTTAGATAAAAGTAAAATTTCATCTTTTATAAAAAATAAAACTATTTTAATAACAGGTGCTGGTGGTAGCATAGGTAGTGAAATATGTAGACAGTGTGAAAAATATGGTGCAAAAAAATTAATACTGTTAGACCATAGTGAATATAACCTTTATGCTATTAGTGAAGAGATTAAAAAAGTTAAAACTATACTTGTTATGCAGAGTGTAGTTGATAGTGAATTTTTAAATAAAACTTTTGCAAAGTATAAACCAGAGATAGTAATTCATGCAGCAGCTTATAAGCATGTACCGCTTGTTGAATCTAATATTCACGAAGGTATTTTAAATAATGTGATTGGAACAAAAAATGTAATTGATTTATCAATTAAGTATAATATTAAAAAATTTGTAATGATTTCAACTGATAAAGCAGTTAGACCTACAAATGTTATGGGAACAACTAAGCGAATATGTGAATTATATGCTCAAAATTCTAATGGAAATGGTACTGATATAGTTGCAGTTAGGTTTGGTAATGTTTTAGGGAGTAGTGGAAGTGTAATACCAAAATTTAAGTCTCAATTAGAAAATGGAGAGAGTATAACTGTTACTCATCCAGATATTACAAGATATTTTATGCTTATCCCAGAAGCATGTGAATTAGTACTTCAAGCTGGAGCCATAGCAACTGGTGGTGAAATATTTATCCTAGATATGGGTGAACCAATTAAAATAGTTGATTTAGCTTCTAAAATGATAGAGTTAAGTGGTAGAGATGATATAAATATAGAGTTTACTGGTCTAAGACCTGGTGAAAAACTTTATGAAGAGTTATTAATAGATGATAGTGATACAAAAACTGATTATGAATCTATAACAGTTGCAAAACCCACTAAGTATAATATAAATAAATTAAATATAGATATACAGGAGTTATTATCATCAGAAGATAAATTATTGAAATTAAAAGAGATAGTTCCAGAATTTACACACAAGAGAAATATTTAACTAAAAACATTATAAATTATTAAATAATTATGATAAAAATTTGATTATGTTGTATTATATTTTAATTAAAGGGTTAAAATGAAAATTTTAGTTATGATTGCTTTTGGAATTAGTTTAATGTTTGCTTCTGTTGATATTAACACAGCAGATAAAGAAGAATTAATTATTTTAAATGGTATTGGTGCAAAAAAAGCTGAAGCGATTATTGAATATAGAGATACTAACTGTTTTAATAATATAAATGAACTTGCTAATGTAAGAGGTATAGGACATAAGATTATTGAAAAAAATAGAGAAAATTTAAGTGCTAGTAAATGTAAAAAATAAATTTACTTTATATTTTATGTTAATATTATCATAATACTACTACCTAAGTTTATCATTATGTAAAACCCTTCTTTAGTAATAAAAATAATATACACAAAAAAGACTCAGTATAAATATAGTTTTGGATTACCTAATTTAAATGAATTTAAGTAGTTTTATATATAAATTTAACTACTATTGTGACTAAATAATAGATTAAATTTTCAGGGCTTTTATGCAAGGTAATCAACAAAATACTCAAAGATATGAAGAAGATGAAATAGATTTACGAGAGTTATTTAGAACTCTTATGAAAAATAAAGTGAAAATATTAGTTATAACTTTAATTATTACCACTGGAGCAATTATTTATGCTTATATGGCACCAAAGATTTATGAAGCTCGTGCTTTAATAGAAATTGGAAATTATAAATTATATAATAATAGTAATAGTAATAGTAATAGTAATAGTAATAGTAATAGTAATAGTAAAATCACACTTGATAATGCCTTTCAATTAAATAAAAAATTAAATATATTATTTATAGATATGTTTAAGAATGAAAAAAACAAAAAAGCATTAATTAGCTCAATATCAATTCCTAAAGGTTCAGAAGAGTTTATAGAGATAAAATCTGAATCTAATTCTAATGAACTCGCAATAAAAGAGATAAAATCTGTTGTAGTATATATTCAAGAAAAACATCAA
>JAFLJV010000219.1 GCA_022712845.1 Sulfurimonas sp.
TGGGTCTTTGCCACTGGTATTGTTGTACTATATGTATTTGATATGATATTAAAATTTTTACGCTCCTATTTTCTTGAAAATGCTGGTAAAAAAAGCGATGTCATAATGTCTTCGATGATATATGAACATGTTTTAAGCCTAAAAATAGCTTCAAAACCAACCTCTGTTGGATCTTTTGCTAGTAATATAAAAGATTTCGATTCTATTAGAGGATTTTTTACAGCATCTTCTATTGCCACTATGATTGATTTACCATTTACTATAATATTTTTATTTATCATATATATTATTGGAGGTTGGTTAGTCGCTGTTCCTATGGTAGCTGGTTTAATTATTATTATATACAGCATAATAGTTGAGCGACCAATGCGAAAAAGTATCCAAAGTACATATGAGGCATCAGCTCATAAAAATTCCATTTTAATTGAATCATTATCTGCACTTGAAACTATAAAAGCTTTAGGAATTAGTGGTCAATACCAATGGAAATGGGAAGAAGCGACTGGAGATGTTGCACAAAAAGGTTTAAAATCTAAAATATTATCAAACTCTATAACTACATTTGTTAATTTTGCGATTCAAATAAGTACAGTTGCTTTAGTAATAGGTGGTGTATATGCTATAGGTGAACAGTCTTTAAGTATGGGTGGATTGATAGCAGTTGTAATGCTTGCTTCTCGAATGTTAGCTCCACTAGGTCAAGTTGCATCACTTATTGCAAATTTTCAACAAACAAAAACAGCATATGATGCTATAAATGGTATTATGGACTTACCTGCTGAACGTGAGATGTCTAAAAAGTTTGTTCAACGACCTGCATTTAGTGGAAAAATAGAGTTTAAAAATGTAAGTTTTACTTATCCTAATACTGAAAATAAAATTTTAGATGATATTAGTTTTGTTATTAACCCTGGAGAATCTGTTGGAATTATAGGAACTAATGGTTCTGGAAAAACTACTTTAGAAAAACTAATCCTAGGACTTTATGAACCAACAGAAGGTTCTATTTTAATTGATGGAATTGATATCAAACAAATTGATCCAGCTGATTTAAGAGCTAGTGTATCTTATGTTCCTCAAGATGTTGTTTTATTTCAAGGAACTCTAAAAGACAACATCATCCTAAGATCTCCTGATGCTAGTGATGAAGATATTTTATATGTTTCAAACTTAAGTGGAGTGAATAGTTTTGCTGACACTCATCCAATGGGATATGATATGCCTATCGGAGAAAGAGGGGATGGTTTATCTGGTGGACAAAAACAATGTATCTGTATAGCACGTGCATTTATTCATCCTGCACCAATTATACTCTTAGATGAACCAACTAATTCTATGGATAGTACTCGTGAAGCAAACTTTATCAAAAATATAGCAGCACATAAAAAAGATAAAACGATGATAGTAATATCTCATAAAAATAATTTACTAGCAATTACAAAAAGATTAATTTTAATGGATAAGGGTAAAATTATTTTAGATGGTGCTAATAATGATGTAGTAAAACAATTAAATGCTCCAAAAAAAGGGGTAAAAAATGAATCTTAAAGATAAATTTGTAGATTATTCCTATAGAAAAAAAGATATAAAAAAACTTCGTGTTAAAGATGATAATGACTTAGAATATATGAACTCAGTTAGCTCTGCTATGCTTATGAATACAACATTAAAAACTTCTCTTATATTATGGATAAGTGGTTTTGTTATACTGTGGCTAATATACTGGGCATACAATGCTGAGATAGATGCTCTTACTCGTGGTCAAGGTAAAATTATCCCATCTCATCAAATACAAGTAATTCAAAATCTTGAAGGTGGAATTGTTAGTGAAATTTTAGTTAGAGAGGGAGAGTTAGTTAAAAAAGGTGATATCCTTTTAAAAATCGATGATACTTCCTTTATAAGTAGCTTCGAGGAGAGTCAACTAAGATACAATGAACTTCAAGCAAAAACTATTAGACTTTTAGCAGAATCCTCTTCAAAACCATTTAAAGTTACTAAAGCCATTATAAAAAAATCACCAACTCTTATAAAACATGAAAGATCTCTATATTTAAGTAATAAAGAACAACTAGACAACAATATACTTATTTATAATCGTAGAGTACAACAAAAAGAAAATGAAATTAAAGAAGCAGAAGGTAAATTAAAACTTTTAAAAGAAAACCTCACTTTAATGAAAAAAGAGCTTGAGCTTAATCGTCCATTGGTTGAAAAAGGTATTGTTTCTGAAGTTGAATTTTTACAACTTCAAAGACAAAAAAATGGTATCAATGGTGAGATAAGTGCTATTACTCTTTCTATCCCTCGTCTAGTATCTATTTTAGCAGAGCAAAAAAACAATATAAAAGAAGTTAAATTAAAATTTCGTAATGCTGCTAAAGAAGCATTTAATGAAGCTAAAGCAGAGATGTCTAGAATTGAAAAAGCAAATGTAGCAAGAGAAGATAAAGTAAAACGTACTTTTGTTCGTTCATCAGTAGATGGTACAGTAAAACAACTTTTAATCAATACAGTTGGTGGTGTAGTTAAGCCAGGAATGGATATAATTGAAATCGTTCCAACACAAGACAACTTACTTGTAGAAGCAAAAATCAAACCTGCTGATATCGCATTTTTATATCCAGGGCAAAGAGCTATTGTAAAATTTTCTGCTTATGATTTTGCTATATATGGCTCACTTAAAGGAACATTAACACATATAAGTGCAGATACTATAATAGATGAAGTAGATAAACAAAATTACTACCTTATACATATTAAAACTGATGAAAACTATTTGGGGAATGAAGAGAAAAAACTCAAAATCATTGTAGGTATGACTGCTGATGTTGATGTTATTACTGGAAAAAAGACTGTTTTAAATTATATTTTAAAACCAATTTTACGTGCTAGAGAAAACGTACTAAGTGAGAGATAATTATGAAAAAAGTGATTTTATTTACAAATATGTCTTCAATCAAAAAGCATTGGCAAAATGCTTTAAATACAAATTATGATGCTATAACAATAGACAAATTAAAAGATCTTATAGAATACTTAGATACAAATGACAACTCTATAATCATACTCTTAGATGAAATGAGTACTTCAAATATTGAAAATACACTATCAAAACTAAGGTTTTATAATTTTGCAAAAATTTTGATATTTAATGCTGTACCTGATGTACATCATGCTTCAACTCTTTTAAACAAAGGTATTAAAGGATATGAAAACTCTTTTATACACAAAGATAACTTACTTAAAATGCTTACAAGTGTTGAAAATGGAAATAGTTGGCTATTTGCACAACTAACAAACTATATCATAAATAAATATGTTCAAAACAGTTCTAAAGATGAACCAGAGTTTGTAAAACTTCTTACAGAAAAAGAAAAGAGTATTGCACTAATGATAGCTGATGGTCTTTCAAATAAAGAGATTATTCAAAAAGAAAAGATAGCACTCTCTACTGTAAAAGGACATATCAGCCGTATTTTTGAAAAAGCTGGTGTAAGTGATAGAGTCTCACTTGCTTTAAAGTTTAAATAAAGTAATTTATACCAATATGTTATAATTGAACTCTCTGATTAATTAGCCAATAGATTCCGTATCGTAGCACGGAATGACGAAAATGTCGTAGCACGGAATGACGAAAATGTCGTAGCACGGAATGACGAAAATGTCGTAGCACGAAATAACGAAAGTATCGTCACTCTCAGCTTGACTGGGAGTCTAATTTATAATTTATTCAGATGGTTCAATTAATAAAAATACTAAAATGAGAAGCTATGACAAATCGTAATGAGATACTTAACATACTTAAAGATTATAAAAACAATAATCTTAAAAAGTATGATATTCTTGAACTTGGTTTATTTGGTTCTGTTGCAAGAAATCAAGCTTCTTCAAACAGTGATGTTGATATTTGTATTAAAACAAAAACTCCTGATATGTTTGCATTAGTACATATAAAAGATGAACTTCAAAAACTTTTATCTAACTCTATTGACATAGTAAGAGTAAGAGATCGAATGAATCCTTATTTAAAAAAGAGAATAGAACAAGAAGCTATATATGTATGACAAGTCTCTAGTTATTGAGATACTTTCGCAAATACTACATGCCTAAAAAAATATTGATAAGATTACAAACAAAACATTATTAGAAAAATATCCACAAGTAGATTGGAAAGGTGCAAAAGGGATTAGAGATATAATATCTCATCACTATTTTGATTTAGATGCTGAAGAGATTTATTTTGTGTGTGATACAAAACTTGATACACTAATAAAAACTATTGAAATTATACTTGAAGAGTTAAAGTAAACCCAAAAAGAAAAGATAGCACTCTCTATAAAGTCTCACTTGCTTTAAAGTTTAAATAAATTTAGATTCTCTAATAACTTTACAATCCAAAGAAAAAAACTATAATTTGATTATGATATAATTATAATAGATATACAATAAATTATAAAATTTAAAATACTAAAAAAAGGATACTTAATGCACATATTAACTTTAAATGTTAAAGATAATGCTTATAGCAGTATTCTTTATTTCTTAAAAAATTTATCTAATGATGTTGAAATTTTAAGTGATAAAGTAACTACAAAAAAACAAGATTTATCATCTCTTGGTGGTGCATTAAATAAGTATGCAGATTCATCAAAAATTCATTTAGAAGATAAAGCTTGGGAAATGAATGTCATAGATAAATATAAATGATTCTTTTAGATGCAAATTATATATTAAGATTTCTTTTAAAAGATAATCTTGAAATGTATAAAATAGCAAAGAGCTGCATTATAAATAATGATTGTCTTATTCCAAATGAAGTTTTAGCGGAAATTGTTTATGTTTTGCAAAAAGTTTATAATGTTGAGAAAAAAGATATAAAACTATCATTAACAGATCTTTTACTATATGACAATATTATTATCACTGAAAAAGAAGTAGTTATCAAATCATTAGAAATATTTGATAATAAAAATTTAGATTTTGTAGATTGTATTTTATGTGCTAAATCAAAAAAATACACAATAAAAACTTTTGATAAAAAACTTTCAAAGTGTTTAAATAGCTAATAATATCAAAAATACTAAATGTATTATAATATCCTACTTAAGGAAAAATATATGAGACTTAAACAAGAAGAGATAAATATTTTAAAACAAAAATTATATACTTTATCTACTAATGCAAAATTATATCTCTTTGGAAGTCGATGAGATGATACTAAACGAGGAGGAGATATAGATCTTCTTGTTGTAAGTGATAAATTAAGTAAGAAAGATTTAAGAGCTTTAAGGATTGATTTTTTTAATTTTTTTGGTGAACAAAAGATAGATATAGTCTTAGATGATGGTACATTTACTAATCCTTTTACTAAGCTTATCTCACAAAAAGCAGTACTACTATGATGTTTGAAAAGCTTTTACAAGACAAAGTTTTACTTGAAAAACAACTTTTTTGGATAGATATATCTTGAAATGTATAAAACAGCAAAAAACTGTATTGTAAATAATGATTGTCTTATTAATTAGCCTATAGATTCCGTGTCGTAGCACGGAATGACAAAAATGTCGTAGCACGGAATGACGAAAGTATCGTAGCACGGAATGACGAAAGTATCGTCACTCTCAGCTTGACTGGGAGTCTAATTTATAATTTATTTAGATGGTTCAATTCTTTTTGTATCTTGATAATAAGAAAAATATTTAGAACTTTAGATGCATATGAATTCCAAAACCAAGGCTCACTTATAGATGTGATGAACAATGCTCATAAAAGAGGTCTTTTTGATGATATGGAACAACTAAGAATCATGAAAGATGTTCGAAATACTATAGCTCATGAATATATTGAAGATGAGTTAGTAGAGATTTTTGAAGAGGTTTTACTATTATAAGTTCTCATACTCTTAGTGTGAGAATAATTGATTACTTGCAACCATAATGGCTACAAGTAAAAATATTCGTTATTAGTCAACAGTGATTGGAATATCAATATCAATGAGAAGTTGAGCAGAATCACCAACATTAGTATCTGTGTTTGTATATACATGATAACCATCTACATCAACAGAATCTGTGCTCCAACCATTATCAGCAAGATTCTCTATCGCATCCGCACTATCTCCAGTGATTTTAAGAATATTATCATCATCTGTCATAGTTATAACATCTGCCAGTGTTATATTTACTAAAGTATGATTACCAACTGATAAGTCTATCTCATCTAAAGAGTTTGGAGTTGAAACTGAACCTCCAGAGTCATTTTCAAAATCATTAGCTTGGTCAATTAATGCTGCTATATCTATTGTACCATCAGCAGAACTATCAAAACTAAGAACTTCTCTACTCTCTCCATTTATTTGGAAATTATCTATAGACCAAGATTCAAGACCAATTCCATTATCATCTGTATTAACAGATTGAAATTCTACAGTTATCTCTCCATCTTGTGGAACAATGATATCTAAATCTAAATTTATCATATTACTACCAGCAACAGGAAGGTGGTTTCCATTAGGAGAAAAATTTTCTGTCTCTATAGGATTACCAGCTGTATCTGTTGCTGTAATGGTAACTGTATGAGAAGTATCATCTTCATAATCAACTTCACCATTTAAAATAAGGTTTCCATTTATATCTATCGTAAATCCACTACTAACTGATAATGTTACAACTCCATTTAAGTCACTTGCACTAACTGAACCTAAGTTTACATCACTCAATGTTTCATTAACATTATCACTAATACCTGATATATCAATTGTTGGAGAAGTAGTATCAATAGTAAGAGTACTTGAAGTACTATTCGCTTGATTGCCTGCATCGTCAGTAACTAAAACAGAGTAAGTATATGTACCATCTGCTAGTGCTGAATCTGGAGTAAATGTCCACTGAGACCCATTATAAGACAATGCACCGTCTCCACTATTATCAATTACCCAAAGAGCAGTAAGTGATGTTCTTGTAGCTTGTGCCTGAAGAACTGAAGAATCATCTATAACTTGAACACTTAAAGCATCAGCTGCAATATTTTCAAGATCTAGAGTTGGTGTGTTTGTAAGGTTATCACTATCTGAAACACCGCTATCCATAGAAGCAAGTAAATCAATAGTAGGGATATCTACAAAGTTATCATCTACCGTAATGGTTACAGTAGTGCTATCTGATAGCGTTCCATCAGATACTTTTATACCAAGGTCAAATGTTTGGTCATTAACATGACTAGCTGCTATCTCATCTACACCATATTGAGTCAATGTAATTTCACCAGTTACAGAGTCGATTTCAAAGTATTTAGAAGAGTTACCATTTGCAATAGTGTATATCATTGTAGGACCATCTGCGTCCGTTGCATCTACATCTGCAAGAATAGTAGTTTCATCTACTGTACCGTCTATAACATCATTTTCAGTAACAACGCTATTGTTACCACTTACTGCAGTTATAGTAGGTGCATCATTATCACCTTGAATAGTTATGGTTACTAACTGCTCTGTACCATCAACAGCATAAACTTTAAATACTTCAGTTAAAGTTGTTCCCCCTTGTAGTGCTTGAATCTCTGCACCATAAGTTGTGTGGTCTAACTCATAAGTCCATCTACCACTTGCATCTATTGTAAATGTACCATAAGACTCAGCATTATCAGATGAAGGATCAAAATCAAAAGTTGTTTGATAGTTTTTTTCACCAGCATCAACATCTGAGATGATTAACTGACCATCGATAGTATAAAGAGAGTCTTCATAAAGAGCACCACTTACATCTCCACTAAGCTCAGCACTATCATTTGTACCAGTTACAGTAATAGTAACCATGCCCTTTTCGCTAATAGCACTCTCATCACCTGTCATAGGTCTAATAGCACCTGAATCATCAGTTGCGTTATATAAGAATTTGATTGTTAATTCTTTACCTTCTGGAAGAGCATCAAAGTCACCTTCTAAAGTATAAGAATCTCCATTAACTCTAATACCTGTGATTACAATATCACTAGCGTCATACTCACCATCAGGTAGTTTAACAGCGATATTTACATGCTGAACAGTTGCACCTGTATCTGAATAATAGTGTACATCATCAAATCTAACATAGTTGGCAACAGCATCATCACCATTTAAGTCCTCAACCTCATTAATAATAGCATTAACATCTGCACCCATAGTTACTACGCCATAAGTTAAGCTATCGTTTGTATCTTCATCATCACCATCAAAAGCACCACTAATACTAGTAGCAGAAGCATCGATAGCTTCTATATGCTCAACAGAAACATTAGTAACAGTAGGCTGATCATTTGTTCCATTGATTGTAATAATTACAGTTTGAGTATTTGAAATCGCAGATTCACCATGAAAATCATTTG